>JAAXUD010000222.1 GCA_013336205.1 Lentimicrobium sp.
TTGTAATTCTTGATGTTATGATGCCTGAGCTTGACGGAATTGAAACCTGCAGGGAGATAAAACTATTGCCGGAACTTAAAGATACAATCGTTGTATTTTTAACTGCCAGGGGAGAAGACTATTCACAAATAGCCGGATTCGATGCAGGTGCCGATGATTATATTACCAAGCCAATAAAACCCCGCATCCTGACATCCAGGGTAAAGGCTTTGCTCCGTCGTTATAAGTCTGGTGACAAAACAGAGGAAGCCGTGAATCTTCCCGATATGATCATTGACCGGGAAAAATACCTGATAATTAAAAATGGGCAAAACCTTGTTCTTCCAAAAAAGGAATTTGAATTACTGGTTCTGCTGACTTCCAAGCCAAATAAAGTATTTTCGCGGGAGGAGATTTTCTCGAAAGTCTGGGGAAACGATGTGATAGTCGGAGACCGCACCATTGATGTGCACGTGAGGAAGATCCGCGAGAAAATCGGCATCGAAAATATTAAAACAATAAAAGGCGTTGGTTATAAATACGAACCCTGATTTTAGCACCTCTTCACAGGCAGATGAAAATAAATTATTCAGATCCCAATAAGTTAGCAATCAGCAACGCGCTTGTTATTACAGCTTTCGCGCTGATAGTAAATACTGCGGTTGTCGTTTTCTCAACCGGAAAACCTTCTCTGCTCCTGGTTTCAGTTGTTAATCTGCTTATACTGGCAGTTACTTATTTCATTTTCAGGTATACCCTTGAGCGGTTTATTTATGAAAAAATCAGAATCATCTATAAAACCATCAGAAACCTGAAGTTGCCCCGGGATATTGACCGATCAGCAATCAGAGGTGCTGTGCTTGATAAGGTGAACCAGGATGTTATCGAATGGAGTGAAACCAAGAAGAAAGAGATTGATGAGCTGAAAAAAATGGCCCTTTACCGGCGTGAGTTTCTCGGCAATGTTTCGCATGAGTTGAAAACACCCATCTTCAATATTCAGGGATATGTGCTCACCCTGCTCGACGGGGGGCTGGATGACCCAAGCATAAACAAGGAATACCTGCTCAGAACGGAGAAAAGTATTAACCGGATGATCGATATAGTTGAGGATCTGGAAACCATTTCACAACTGGAAGCAAGCGAACTTAAACTAAACATTATCCGTTTTGATATTTTAGCCCTCACCAGGGAGGTAATAGAATTTCTGGAAATCAAATCTAAAAAACGGAATAAGACCATAAGCTTTGGCGGTACCTATGATAAGCCAATCATGGTTTCCGCTGATAAGGAACGGATCAGACAGGTGCTTATTAACCTGATTGATAATTCAATAAAATATGGCAACCCGGAGAATGGCCGGACCAAGATCAGTTTTTTCGATATGGATGAAACGATGCTGGTTGAGGTTACCGATAATGGAAATGGTATTGATGCGGCCGACCTTCCCCGTATTTTTGAAAGATTCTATCGTACTGACAAGGGTCGTTCGCGTGAACAGGGAGGAACAGGACTTGGGCTGGCCATCGTGAAACACCTGATAGAAGCGCACGAACAAAGCATTAATGTGCGCAGTAGTCTTGGCGTAGGCACTACCTTTGCCTTTACGCTCAAGAAAAGCTAAAACAGACTATTTTGTTAATGCTTGCGCTCTGTAGTGAAAATCACCAGTTTTTCAAGCGAATCACGTGCGGGAGATGGATTAAAATCCAACAGCATTTTTAATGCCTGATCGCGGTATTCAAGCATTCGCTTTTCGGCATAGGCGATGCCTCCGGCATCATTCACCTGCTTAATAAGCGACGCAACCCTTCCCGGATCATCATTGTAATACTTTACAGTACTTATAATCTTTCTCTTTTCAAGCCATCCCGAATTATTGAGCAAATAGATCAGCGGGAGTGTCATCTTTTTCTCCTTGATGTCTATTCCGTTTGGTTTACCTGTTTCAATGCTTTTACTGTAATCGAAAAGATCATCTTTAATCTGGAAAGCGATGCCGGTAAGTTCCCCAAAACGATGCATCCTGGCGATGGTTTCTTTATCCGCTCCGGCCGAAGCTGCACCGGAGGCACAACAGGAAGCAATCAGCGAGGCAGTTTTCTTTCTGATAATCTCAAAATAAACATCCTCCTGGATATCAAGCTTTCTCGCTTTCTCGATCTGTAAGAGCTCCCCTTCACTCATCTCGCGGGTCGCATCAGAAACTATTCTCAGTAGCTCAAAATCGTTGTTGTCAAGCGCCAGCAGTAATCCTTTCGAAAGCAGGAAATCGCCTACCAATACCGAAACTTTGTTTTTCCACAATGCATTCAGCGAGAAGAAACCACGCCTTTCGTTTGAATCATCCACAACGTCGTCGTGAATAAGAGTAGCGGTATGCAGCAGTTCAATCAGTGAAGCGGCCCGATAGGTGGTTTCATTAACCCCTCCGGCTATTTCCGCAGTGAGAAAGACGAATAGCGGCCTTATTTGTTTGCCCTTCCGTTTTACCAGGTAGGCAGTAATCCGATCTAACAACGGAACAGAACTTCGCATTGAGCCCCGGAATTTCTTTTCAAATTCGGTTATATGTTGTTCTACCGGTGCTTTTATTTCATTCAGAGAAGCCATGAGTTGGATTTATCCGGCATAAAAGTACGCATTTATGGCTTAAATCAGCCATCCAGGTCACTGTTGGATAAAAATATTATACCCCATTTAAATTCTAAATCGTGTTCAATGCATTGTGGTTTGGCCTATCCGCAATTTTGTAATTTTGTGTAAAATTTTCTGATGTCTACATTCCTTTTTAATGATATTGTTTTCGGCCCGGTAAAAAGCCGCCGCTTTGGTGTTTCGCTCGGAGTTAACCTCCTGCCCGAAACCATGAAATTCTGTACCTTCAACTGTATTTACTGTGAATGTGGCCTTACCAGCCCTGATCAGGAAAAACGCGCCCACCTGTTTACTACCGGGCAAATTACCGATGCCTTGCACAAACGCTTTGATGAGCTCAAAAAAGAAGGCCTCGAACCCGACAATATTACCTTTGCGGGCAACGGTGAACCTACCCTGCATCCGGGATTTGCCGAAATTATTGACCGTACTGTTGAACTTCGGAGTCAGTACTTTCCCAAAGCGCAGATAACTGTACTTTCCAACGCTACAAGGTTGCATATCCCTTCTGTGAAAGAAGCCCTGCTTAAAGTAGACAACAATGTATTGAAACTTGACGCCGGCAGTGAACAAATGTACAGCTTGATAAACCGGCCCGCTTCACCACTAAAGTTATCGGAGATAGTCAACCAACTGGTTGATTTCAAGGGGAAACTGGTAATACAAACACTATTTTTAAAAGGAATTGTAAATGGACAACAGATAGATAATACAACCGAAGAAGAGCTTGGTTTGTGGCTCGGACACCTGAAGCGGATTAATCCGTCTTTGGTGATGCTTTATTCCGTTTCGCGGGAAACGCCTGAACAAGGCATTGAAAAAGTTGAAAAGGAACAAATGCGCTCCATTGCAAAACGCCTGGAATTGTTGGGTATACCCTGGGAAGTATTTGAATAGCTTGAACATAAAGAAATTACTGATTGTTTATAATTCTAAATCAATAAAAAATGTGGCAGGAAATACATCATTCAGAAAATATGGCCGGTAGCATGCTGGTAAAAACATTTACCTTCGGCGATTTCTCCGAAGCTTTTGCTTTTATGACCCGCGTTGCCCTGCTTGCCGAAAGTGAGAATCATCACCCCGACTGGTCGAATGTTTACAATAAAGTTATTATTAAACTTTCAACGCACGATGCCGCGAATACCATTACTGAAAAAGATCGGAAACTGGCCGCAGCCATCGATAAAATTACCGGGAATTAAATCGGGAATTAAAAATCAATAAGCCACCTCATTCTTACTTCTTACTTTTTCTTTTACTTTTTACTTTAGACTTTTTACTTTAGCCTTTTTACTTGAAATGCTTCATTACCCGGTTAAAATATTGGTCGCTTTCAGCGAGACCTTCAGCGAAAACGAGGAGTTGCAGCAGTGGCTGCTGACCAACGGCTATGCTGAACTGGCAGCGCTTTCGAGTGCTATCCGGGGTAGCGAGCAGGCTTTTCACTGGCTTATGGCCAATGGCTATCCTCAGCTTGCGGCGCTTGACAGTGCCATTGATGATGATAAAAAAGCCTATGCCTGGTTAAACCTCCATAAGCATTATTTTCTGGCGGTATTATCAGATGCGGTTCACAATCAGCCTGAAGCAATTGAATGGCTCTCCAGGAATGATCTGAAAGTTTTTCTGATGATAGCGGCTAAAATCAGATTCTTCCGCGACAACCAGGTGTTTGATCACCACAAGATTCATTTCTGAAAACGAAAGAGCCCGGCATCATAAGGCCGGGCTCTTTCGTTTATTACTCAATATTTATCAGCCGCACTTTGAATAACCACAGTGCTTGCAGGTAAGGCAACCTTCCTTGTATATCAGGCCATCCTTCTCTTTACACTGAGGGCACTCCTGTTTGGTATTCACGGAAGTTCCATCAGGGATGTAGCGTTTCAGAGAACGAACCACCCCATTTTTCCATGTGGTGATGCTATCGTTATCAAAGGTAAGATTCTCAATCAGGTTTACCAGGAAAGGAAGTGGCATGCCATGGCGAAGTATACCTGAAATCAACTTGGCGTAATTCCAGTATTCTTTGTTGAACGATCTTGAAAGTCCTTCAATGGTAACTTTATAGCCTTCCTTATCCAGAAACTGAAAATCATACCGGGCACGTTCGTTGTCTTCTTTATTGCGGATAACCCATCCTTTTTGCACCCAGGGTGGCAGATAAAATCCATCGGCCTTACCGGTAAATACCTCATAGGGTTTACCATCGAGCAAACCTATAACCGCAATCCATTTTTCATAGTCGTTCTGGAACCGGACAATATCGGCTTCCAGTTTCTGTGGACGGGTTGGCGCCTTTGTTTCGTGGAATGTAGTTTCTTCTTCTTTTTTCTCGTTGCTGATCAACACACCCGATCGTGATCCATCGCGGTAGATCGTCATCCCTTTACAGCCACTTTCCCAGGCAGTGAGGTAAACCTGACTTACCAGGTCTTCTGTTGCTTCTTTAGGCAGATTCACTGTCACACTGATTGAGTGGTCGACCCATTTCTGAATCTCGCCCTGCATCTTTACTTTACTTACCCAGTCGATATCGTTTGAGGTTGCTTTGTAATAAGGCGATTTCTCAATAATTGTATTCAGGCGGTCATCGTCGAAAGTTCTGACTTTCTCAGGATCATAGCCATTGATTGTAAGCCAGTCCATAAATTTTGGGTGGAATACATTGTATTCTTCCCAGGAATCACCGATTTCATCAACAAAGGTTATGTTAACATTTTTGTCGTTGGGGTTCACCTTACGGCGGCGCCTGTAACTAACCATAAACACCGGCTCAATTCCCGAAGTTGTCTGCGTGCAGATACTAACACTTCCTGTTGGTGCTATGGTTAGCATCGCAATATTGCGTCGACCGTTCTTAGCCATTTTTTCATACACTTCAGGAGAAGCCTCCTTCATGCGCTGAATAAACGGGTTGTTTTTTTCGC
>JAAXUD010000223.1 GCA_013336205.1 Lentimicrobium sp.
CCATTGGTATATATTGCCTTAACGGCATAAACATAGTCACCGCTAGCGGCAGGTGGCCAGTTAAGATCGGTAAATTCAGCCAGGGTTAAAGGCTCAGAATTCAACATTGTCCAGTTTCCGGCATTTGCAATATCCGACACCATTCCGAGGCTAATATTATATGAATTAACTGCTCTTCCTGCATATTTCGCGTTTCCATCCAACATTGCATTTGCATGAATAATGAAAGACCCATGCTGACCGGTTAATTCGGACAACAAACCGAATGTACCGTCAGGGTATAGATAACGGGCATTATCAGGCGTTACTGTGGCTGAATCAAACGCCATGAACGTAGATTGTGCAGGTTCTCCGCTCCAGCGAACCATCACATAGATATTCCCCTGCAGCGTTAAGTTTGGAATATCAACATTCACCCATTCGTCAACACCTGAGAGAAATTCATCGCTGCTGATGATAAGATTCGCCTGCTCATCAAAAATATCCAGGTACATAGCTTGCCGGTTAATCAAGGTATAGCTTGCCCAATAAATATCAAAACTGGTTACTGTAGCCATCTGTTCCATTGGGAAATAATTGCCCAGCCATACTGTTTCGAATGGCTCAGCTGCATAACCGTTTTCATGAGACCCATCGTCAAACGCGATAACCTGTTGCGCTGATGAACTTGGTACAGCCCACTCAATAACTGCCTGATCTTCGGCAGCCTGCGCATAAACCGTGTACGGGATAAGCAGTGATTCGGTCAGCACGATATTACCAAGGTCGATAGCTGAATTTTCCACCACAACACTACTGGTATAAGTATCATATCCATCAGCCAGCACTGTGATCTGGTAGGTATTGTTGCTGTAGACCCCCTCAATAAGGAAATTGCCATCTGAACCAGAAGTTACCGTATAGTCACTATAACCACTGAGACTGATTGTTGCACCTGCGATTCCGGTAGCCGGATCGTTATTACCGGTTATATGTCCGCTTAACGATATTAAATCCAGCAAACCAAGTTCAAAATCAAGGTCGGTTGCATTGCCGGCAGTAACTCCCAGTGCCTTTGTTAATGGCTGATAAGTGAATTTGTCGGCTGTTGCAGAAAAATCACCTGCCGGTACATAGGGTAGCTGGTAATTACCTGAAGCATCGGTATATCCTGTGATGTTCAGTTCATCGATAACCACCTTTGCACCTTCGATCGGCACACCACCCTGCTCACTGACCGTACCTCCGGCTAATCCGAGATTATCATTGAATACAAACCTGATATTGGGACTGAGGTTGGTACTCATCCCACCACTTGCAGGCGGGTTATAAGGATCGGGGATGGAAACATCACTGGCAGCAACGAGGGTTGACAAATGCATTGCGCCGTAACCGTAATAAATCTGTTCTGTCCTGCCATGATCACCAATTTTTTCTGTCAAAATGACCAGATTCTTCGAACCGTCGCTATAGTTAAACGGGGTCTGGAACGGAATGTAAACTGTGTGCTTCCCTTTTGGAATATTTAGTAAGCCTTCGTAAACCAGCGTCATCTCCGTGGCCGGAATCCAGGTCTGCAGATTCAGGGTATCCGTTTCACCCATCCAGATTCGAACCGGCGCATCCTGTTCATCGGACTTAAAGTTGTATTCGTAACCAATACCGAAAATTACACCGGTCCTGTTTATCTCATCACTTGTATAAATGGTTTCTGACAGGCTCTTTTTTACGCTAAATTCTATTGGCCAGTTGGTATATATTATATCTTCCCCTACACCAACCACCTCAGAAGCTGAAGCCAGCCCGTGCAGGTTGATAGCCTGGCTTTTATTGTTTGCCAGGTATTCATCGGCAGCATATTCAATTTCTGCATAAACCCGGAATTCTCCGATGGAATTGAATGAATAGGGGAATTCATAGGTCTGGGTTTCAAAACTTGCTATATCATTGCCGGGCAAAGAAAGCAACACTTCAGGTACTTCTCCGCCTTTCATAAGCCTGACATTGTATTCTACTGATGGAATCGCCACCAAACCATCGTTACGGATATTAAAGGTATAAACGGCTTCTTCATTTACATTATAATAAACATTTCCGGTTAATTCTTTGGCTTTCAGATCGTAATTATCAAAATATACGTTAATTCCAGTGCCAAGGACATTATCCAGCAACACTTGTCCGGAAAAAGCGTACGGATCGGTAACATTCACAAAGAAACCAACACGACCGATTCCGGTATGGGCTGAAAGGTCAACTTCAAAGTTGTTGTAGCTGAATGCATCCATAACAATGTTCTGCACAAAGCTCCGGATGCCGGTTGCTTCCTCAATCCAGTATATATCCAGGTTGCCTGGCCACCACAAGCTTGTTTTGGCAGAAAAGGTCAGCATTCCACCCGCTTCAACGTTCAGTCTTGGACTAATGAGTGTATCTGATTGCGTATAGCCGACAAAGCACTCTGCATGAAATCCTCCGGTGTATGGATCCCAGGAATTCCGTCCCCAAAAGCCGCCATGACGCCAGTTCTCCGGAGGAAATTGTGCGCCCTCAAAATCTTCGAAAAATGCTCCGAAAGGATAAACCTGTTTTTCAATGATCATAAAATCGTTGGGATCCAGGCCATCATCAGACGGAACACTGGCTTCAAGTAGGAAGTTGCCTGCATCAACCGGAGTCCAGGGCACACTTACCCAGGCAGTATCTGCTGGTCCGAGCAAACCGGTTAACTGGCTTCCGATCTCAACACCATTGGCCGTAAATGTGACTGTTTTTTCCTGGGAAGAAGATCCATAATTCTGAACTTTAGCAGAAAGTACAGGAACATCACCTACAAAAATAGTAGCAAGGCTACATTTCAGGTCGGTTATTGCAAAATCATCTGCGACCGGAGTGATGCATGAAATAAAGGCAACCCAGCCAGTGGTATTTTCCCATCCGGGACCCATAAAATGAATGGTTAGTGATCCGGAAGCATTCAGGGCGGTAATCACGCCCGGTCCATTGGTTCCAAACCAGGTACCCATTAGCGGAGCTAACGTATCAGGACCATTGAAAATTTTAAATCCACCCCAGCTTGCATCAAACTCAAGAAAAGTAAGTCTGATCCGATCACCTGCATTGGCAGGGTTTATAGTGGTTACTGCATTGTCGTAATCACCAAAGTTGCCCTCAAATCCGCCTGAATCGGTAAAGGTAGCGCCACAACTTGTAATTGTCTGTTCGCCTGTTGCCGGCATGGCATAAACAATGCCCAGATTATACAGACTTTTATCAATAGTGTCATTCCCTGGCAAGGGATCTCCGGTTGCCGAGGTTACAGCCTGTACATGGTGAATACCGGGCGTTGAAAAATCTGCCGTTGCGACAAAAGTGTACTGTCCGGTCTGGTTGGCCGCCAATGAAAAAGAGCCGACATTTTCGGTTACAACAGCTCCACCATCAACAGAATAACTCAGATTAAACCCGGTCATAACGGAGGTACTTTCATTTTTAACCGAAACAGTAATCTGCTCAGTGGAGGAAAGTTCACTACCGGTAACAGGTTGATCGATGCTCACCATTGACAGATCGTTGTCGAGTCCGGCTCCATAAAATCCGAATGCAAGGTTGTAATCACCCCAGGCAATAGCTGAACCTGCAGTCCAGTCTGTATACCCCCATCCCAGGCCATCGCCGGGATTCTTCCACTGGTATTCGTTTTCAATGGTTGGGCTTGCATGGGTCATCCAGCCCCAGCGGTTTGTTTCATCACCAACTGACTGTGCACAAATCCAATAATGCCCTTCCGTAAATTGAATGGCTTCGGGGAGTGTAATTTCGTATTTACACAAACGGGGCAAAGGCTGAATTTCAATTTCATTATAATCAGAAAGATAGGTGAGGCTGTGAATCACCTCTCCCGGTACCCCGTTGTTGTCTGTGTATATGAACAGGTTGATCGCGTATATCGGATTACCAATCCAATCAAAATAGGCGCCGGCCAGGTTTACATAACTAACATTCCATGTTTCTCCTGCTGGCACAACAAAATCATCGGCTGCAAATGTAGTATTCGCTGCCAAACCCGGATCGGTATATTCCTGGCTGGAGATAAACCCATCACTCAGTGGGTTGAACTGTTCATAAACCGTTGGTCCATTTCTGTTGGCAGAAACCTGCACAGGCCCTTCCAATTGTCCGTAAATCAACTGCTGGCCGAAGCTGCTCATCGATAACATGAACAATAGTAAAGCTGTCAGTGTAATTCCTAACTTCAACTTTTTCATGATTTTGATAATTTAGATTTGAGATTTGTGGTTATTTGCTTTTTTCTTATTCCCGGACTTTTCTTTTGAGTTCACTGGGAGCAATTCGCTGGTTTGATCCGTCTCGCTTAATCCTGCAAGATTAAGAATCTTGCTGAGAGCAGCATTTTCATTGTTGAGACGATCTATCAGGCTCTTCATTTCCTTTTCAATCGGATCCGATTCTTTCGGATTTATCGGTTTCATCGTGACATGTTTTTAATCACGACAAAAGTCGGATACAGAATCCGGTACACCTAATATTTTAGATCCACAAAATAGCTACAACAACCAAAAGGGTGGGAACAAAAATGCTACAATACTATTATAATATTGATATACAGTTGTATACAACTACTAACCTAACGGAAAACGAAGAAACATATGACAGGCATTGCGAACCTGTATAGTTAATCCTGCCTGTTATAACTGCTGCAGAATGGAAACAAGGTTTTCATCGCGGGCAATGCCCATCTTCTTTCGCAATCGGGCGCGGGCAACCTGAATACTTTTTATAGACTGGAATGTAATAGCAGAAATATCTTTTGAAGTCATATTCAAACGCATAAAAGCGCACAACTTGGTTTCGTTGGGCGAAAGGTCAGGATACTTTTCGCTGAGCTTCAGATAGAAATCTTTATGTACCTGCTGAAATCTGACTTCAAATTCGTTCCAGACAGTATTGTCGATGTTTGACTTCATTTCGCGAACGATATCCTGCAGCCAGACTTTATTTTCTGCTAAAAGCAATGGTTTAAGGGCCAGCAATTTTTCGGTGATCGCTCCAATGAACTCATTCTTTTTCAAAAGATACATTACATGTGTGGCAAGTTCTTTATTGCGGAAATCCAGTTCCAGTTCCAGATTTTGCTTTTCGAGCAAGAGGTTCTGCTTTTCAAGGTTAAGGTTAGCACTTTCCAGTTTCAGGCTATCCTGAATTAGTGCGGCCTGCTTCATTTTGATCCGCTGATTGCGGTTTAGCAAGACTACTATCACGAAGGAGAAAAGCAGCAAACCTGCTATAATAAGAAATATGAGCGCTTTCCGCTCCTTTCTCGCTAGAAGGATCTCCTGCTGCAATAAGTTTTCCTTGCGCTGTTTCTCATAATGATATTGCATTTCAAGACGGGCCGAGTTCTGAATTTGCTCAGTATTGATTATGCTGTCATGCAATTGTTTAAACAATCGCTGCATGTCAAGCGCTTCTGCCAGACTACCAACTTTCTCACTGGCCAGTGATAGAAAATTGGCCGCGATCATTTCCGATCTGATATTCCTGACTTTTCTGCTAAGGTTGATGGCGTTATT
>JAAXUD010000747.1 GCA_013336205.1 Lentimicrobium sp.
CTATTCCATCGGTAATCAGAATTATTATGTTCCGGCAATTATCACAAGGGGGAAAATCACCGGCTGCCTGCTCAATGGCATAGGCGAGTGGCGTTGTTCCTTTCGGCTCAATACCCTGAATCCGGATTTTAACCTTATCAAAGTTGTCCGGTCCAAAAGGGACCTCCAGTTTAGTATCGTTACAATCGGCCGGAGGATAAGGTTTCTGATGGCCATACACCCGAAGTGCTACCTGCAGATTGTCGAAAGTTTTAAGACTATCGAGCAGAGAACTCATCAGTTTCTTGGCAATGTTGATTTTAATATCGCTTTGCCATTTACCGATCATGCTTTGCGAACCATCAAAAACAAATAGAATCCTGCTTAACGGCTCAATCTTTTGCTGTTCCCTGCCTGTCTGGGATAATCCCAGCAGCGGAACAAACACAAGAAGAAGCAGGATTTTCCGGATCATAGATTTCTTTTAATTTCAGATTGAACAACAATATAGACGTGATTTAGGTTGCTTTATTGTCTGTATAATTAATTTTTACACCGCCTTAATATTTACCTTGTTTTCTGACTGTTCAATATAAACTAAATTCAGCATTTTACCCATGCCCAAACTTATTTTTTTTGACTGATCTTGTTTAAATAATTGAGAAGAATTAGTGTCAAAAATATAGTTTTTAAATACCATGGCCTAATATTATTGAAAAATTAGAAACTTTAAATCCTTAAGGCTACCTTTGACAAGTGTCGTAAATGTGGCTCTAGCTCGCCCTGATTTATAATTTTATAACTCAAATATCAATGATTTACAGGTTCTTAAAGATTTCGATTTTAATATTACTGATCAATCAGGGTTTTGCTTTTTCCCAGGAAACCAAAGTGAGTCCGGTGCAATTCTGGGTTGATTCTGTTTTTAATAGTCTTTCAACAGAGGAACGCATTTCACAACTCTTGATGATTCGGGCCTATTCAAACCGTGATTCATCCTATGTAAATGAGCTCTCGTCGCTCGTCAGTAAACTAAACCTTGGGGGTGTTTGCTTTTTTCAGGGAGGCCCTGTCCGGCAGGCTTTGGTCACCAATAAATTGCAATCCGGAGTCCGGACACCACTTTTTGTGGCTATTGACGGGGAGTGGGGTGCTGGTATGCGGCTCGACAGCATAAACTGGTTCCCTAAACAAATGACACTGGGAGCCATCAAAAATGATTCATTGATTTACAACATGGGGGCTGAAATAGCCAGGCAAATGAAACGACTGGGTGTTCAGATCAATTTCGCACCGGTTGCCGATGTAAATAACAATCCGCTGAATCCGGTTATCAATGCCCGTTCATTTGGCGAAGACCCTGAGAAAGTTGCTGAAAAAGCCGGATGGTATATGAAAGGAATGCAGGATAATGGCCTGATTGCGGTAGCCAAGCATTTTCCCGGTCATGGCGACACCGGCAAAGATTCTCATTACACCTTGCCGGTAATTAATAAAACACGCGCCCAGTTGGATTCTTTAGAATTATATCCATTTAAACAGCTTATTAATCAGGGCGTAAAAGGGATGATGGTCTCTCATTTGACAATTCCTGCACTTGATTCTGCTGATAATTCAGTTGCTTCCTTATCCGTTCCGGTAATAACGGACCTCTTGCGCCATGAAATGGGTTTTAGGGGCATGGTGATTACCGACGGTATGGACATGAAAGGACTTACCGATTTTTCAGATCCGGGTATGGTTGAGGTTGATGCCCTGAAGGCAGGAAATGATATTCTTTTATTACCGGTGGATGCAGAAAAGGCGATTGTTAACATTTGCAGCGCTATTGACAGCGGCCTGATTTCAAGTGACCTGATTGATGAAAAATGTCGGAGGGTTCTTACCTGGAAGTATGAGGCCGGATTGTCTGATTTAAGTGAAATTGACATTCATGGACTGACTGAAGCTATTAATTCTATTGAATCTTCGCTTATTACCCGGAGTGCTGATGCTGAAGCGATTACATTACTTAAGGATCCCCGGCAATTTATTCCTTTGAAATCGCTTGATACGCTTAATATCGCAAGTCTTGTAATCGGAGATACCATAATTTGCCCTTTTCAGCAAATGCTGTCTGCCTATGCCCGGGTTGATCACTATAATTT
>JAAXUD010000748.1 GCA_013336205.1 Lentimicrobium sp.
CATTTCAACCAGCATAGTTCCTTTCCATAGCATCATGATTCGATATGAGCTTATATTATATGATAACGGTTCGGTTATAATCCCCTGTAACTTTCCCGGACCAGGCCTGGATATGAGATTACCTTTGGTAATCTCATAATTTAACCGGATAACAGTAATTATTAATGTCAGAGAATAGATAGATAACGTGCGCCCAATTCTTTAATGTATGGTTTACAGAATCTTAGAAATATAATTTATTTCGGAAAAAGAAATACCACCGCAGCCCTTACTCCAAAATCGGCTTTTGAGCCATCGGGCGCAGCCAGGTTAAAGCGTGGACCAATAACAAACTGGGTTTTCTGTTTGCCAAAACTGGTTACAGCGCTCAGGATGGGGTTGAACCAGAAATTGGTGGTTTTTGCTTCCCAATTCTGAGATATTTCAAAGTTACAACCAATACCGGCACCACTTTTCCAGTTATAGGAAAAAAACGGCTGGAAAAACATCATGTTTACATCATTGAGGCTGTCATTACCGGCCACTCCCCAAATCTGGTTTACCAATGCGCCGACAGTATAGCCTTTCGCCTGAAACAAAGCAACAGCCGTTGGACCTATTCCAAACCTCTTTACCGACAGATATTCATTCGAACCAGGCAGTAAAAATACGGGACCTGCGCCCCAGGTAAGTCCGCCTTTTGAATCCGACGGACTAAAAAACGCACTCAATACAGCATTCCCCAGGCCAGTTTCACTATCTCCAATGCCGGTAACATTGTATTGCGAAACAACAGGCAAAACAAGCCGGGTTATCAGGTTTAAATTTTCGGAAATCCGTAAAGGAATTACCGGCTGAATATTGAGCGTGTTTCGTGCACCGTTGTTTGCACCAATACCGATATCCGTATTGTTCTGAAATGGAACACTTATCAGCGAAGCGATCGGATTACTGAGCTTTTTTGCCAGTTCCTCAGCGCTTAATGGAGGTTTGGTTTCCTGGGCTATTATGTTTCCTGAAAAAGCAGAAGAAACAAATAAAAGCAGTAAAACGAATTTGGTTTTGAATTTCATTTTCAATTATTATTTTTCAAATGGATATATCATTTTCCAGTCGGCTTTCATGTCTACTACCAGCCAGTTATATTTTAAGGCATCGTCGAGTCCCTTATCAAGCTTGCCAATGTGAGACTTGCGGTCATAAACCCATTCACGCGACGAATCTGTATGATGTACAATCATTCCAAACCTTGGTCCGGTTCCGGTACTTGTCCACTGCAACATGGCGTAATCGCCATCCGAATTTCCGGCGGTAAATACAGGGCGTTTGCCTATGTATTGATGAATCCCAACCGGTTTGCCTTCTTTATCATCAATGAAATTAATTTCGGGAAGCTTAATTAAAGTGGGTTTGCCATTAAGTGTATCGTATTTTACTTTGCCCGTACTGCCGATTACCTGGTATGGCGGAATTCCATAAGTTTGCTCGGCCCAGGGACGGATGAAATCAACTCCACCACCCGAAACGATGAACGTTTTATAATCATTGGCACGCAGATAATTCAGTAATTCGAGCATGGGTTCGAATATCATTTCATTGTAGTGCTTCCCGGTTTGGGGATGCGTTGCGGTAGCCATCCAATCGGTAACTGTTTTTTCAAATTCTTCAGTAGTCAATCCTCCATGGGTTACCATCATAATTTGCATCAGCGCATTTTCGCCACCGGCCATCATCGTTTTCATATCGCCTTCGAGCAAAGCCTGGAAAGGTTGTGTAGTTTTCCATTCCGGATGCTGTGGTGCCAATGCTTTTACCCTGTCGATGGCAAAGGCCAGCTGAAAATACATGGGTTGTTCGCTCCAGAGTGTGCCATCGTTATCAAAGCACGCGATGCGATCGGCTACGGGAATAAAATCATCGGAGCCTTCGGTTGTGGTTTTAGTAACAAAGTTAATTATCGCTTTTTTTGATGTTCCTGTATTCCACGATGGAAGAGGATCAGATTTAACTGTTTTTTGCTTTTGTTGTGCATGTAAAAAAATTGGAATGACCAATAAAACTACTATAGCTAACAGAATTCTGTTTTTCATCTTTTAAAATTTTTATTTGAGTAAGATTCATAAGAATAACAACGGTCACCAGATGGA
>JAAXUD010000749.1 GCA_013336205.1 Lentimicrobium sp.
ATCAAAACCCAGGGGCAAAATCCTGAAAAATTCATTATGAACCCCACATGAATTGCATACACAAACATGTATCAATTAGTTTTCAAACATGTGGGCTCCATCCGACCGATAAAAACAAAATTAATTCCGGATGAATCTACAAATTTTTCAGGATTTTGCCATTATCTGCGATTTTTTTTTCGAAACCCGCCCTAAAGGACGGGCCTAATGAGTGTGGAATTTTAAATTTAAACAGCCTTTAATACTACTTCAAATCAGAATTTATTTGCTTTTTTCAACAAGCAGGTACAAATTGCCTATTCTTTCTGTGTCTGTTAATGCTGATCTGAAAAATCCTGAAGTAATCTGTGCAGGATCAAAGTCAACTTTATAACTCTGGCCCTCCGAGAAAAGTTTTAAATACCTTGAGTTCAACTCCTCAACAAAAACCTGTCCATCTGGTAAGGCGTAAAACAAGTCGTGTAATATGGCTGCGCCGTAATTCGCAATAAATAAGGGTCTGTTTTCAGAAGTGATAGAAAGAATCAGAAATCCCAGGAATGAGAAACTTCTGACATTCGCATTGTCATAGGGGATATTAAAAATTTCTGAATCAGGTGAATTTGCAAAAAGTTTTGCCTGGATAAGATCGCCTAATTTCCCTTTCTGTATTCTTCTTTGTGCTAAATCGAGTAGCGAAGTTATATCACTAAGATTACTCATCTCAATTGTATAAACACTATGTTTTGAAGTATTCTGGTCAATTTGGATGAGATTTTTATTTAAAAAGGAACATTTTGAGTTTAAATTATTTAGAGCACGATAGTAGCAAGCCCTGGAAAATTCATTTTTCATGATATTCTTAAGCTGTTCGGAAAGTTTTGAAATGTTATCGGCCAATTGGGTCAATGCAGATCCCAGTTCATCATCAGGGACTTCATTCATTTTTTCCGAAGCAGCATTTGTATCAATGTGTGGGATTTTAGAATTTACAGCTATACTTGAAGAAAAAATCTCACCAATCGAAATTGCGATTTCAGAAAACAGATTAATGCTACTTTCTATTTTTCTATCAACAAACTCAATATTGTCGCGTCTTTCCTGCTGATGTGAAATTTCCAGTCCCAAAGAGGCTAATTTCAAAGCAGCAATTGCACTGCCCAAAGCAGCAGCAGTGCCAACAACAAGCGCTAGTATTGAAGTTAATGCCTGTACTTTATCCGGATGCACCAGAGGATTGTTCTCTTTACCAACCCAGCCAATATACAGGATGATAAATGTTAATACTATTCCAACGAGCGTAGCAACAGTAATAAAAATAAATATTCTGAGTCCTTTCATAAGAGATAGTTGTTAATTATTGTTTCTATGGTTTGTTGATAAAAAACAGCGATTATATCCTTTCTATAAACTAAAAATTAAACCATTCTGTAAATGTCGGATATAAATACAAATATAATAACTTTTTAAATATACGCTTGTCTGCTAATATTTTTATGCACGTAACACCTTTCATTTTATTAAAAACACAATAAAGGTGACATTATATCCCCGGATTAGCGCTCACCTGCATTATTAAGCTCTTCTGCCAACTTAAAAATACAACAACCATAGTAACCACCCCGACGGCAATTTTATCAGATAGACGATACGCTGGTTTTCCGTGACGACAAAACTATTCGTGTTTTCGTTATTTCCTGTATCGATAATGACCAATAATCCCATAACTGAATAAACAGTCTTCCATAACCTGACCGCTGCCAATATTGTGAACAATCAAATGCCGGAGGTTGCCGGTTGCTTTCGTTGTTACCACAATGCCAATGTGCGTTATACCTCCGCCAAGATCCCAGCATACAATGTCGCCCGGACCGTAGTCAAGCGGATTCTTTGAATTTACTAAAACAGTTCCGTGCCTTTCAAAAAATTTCATCAGGTTTGGAACCCGCCGGTGATCTATGTTTTTATCAGGTTTTGAAAGTCCCCATTGCTTCGGATACTTGTCAAAGTTCAATTTCATATCTTCATGAACTTCTTTCTGAAGGTCGATTCCAAGCATTCTGTAAGCCCTGATTACGACATCGGTACAAACACCTTTGCCGGCAGGAACATCGCCGTTTGGATATGCAATCGTAAAGTATTGC
>JAAXUD010000011.1 GCA_013336205.1 Lentimicrobium sp.
TCTGAGGATTGTTCCATAATTTCCAACAATCGTTCCGGTGTTTGCATCTGTAAAGGATACATCATACAGATCGTAAGAAGTTCCGCTGGTTTGTGGGGTCCAGGTCGTGCCACCATTAGTGGTTCTCAGGATTGTGCCGCTATAACCCACTGCTGTGCCATTATCTGCATCGGTAAAAGAAACTCCTGACAAATCGTTGGTTGTTCCGCTTGTCTGAGAAACCCAGATGGTTCCTCCATTTGTGGTATGAAGAATGGTGCCCTGCTGACCCACTGCCGTACCATTATTCGCATCTGAAAAGGAAACACAACGCAATATGCATGATGCCCCGCTTGATTGCATAAGCCAGGTGTTTCCGCCATTGGTGGTCTTGAGAATTGTGCCATGAGCACCTATAGCCCAGCCTGTTGTTGACGAAATAAATTTTACGCCATCAAGTGCATTGCCCTGTGGCCAGGGATTCTGCCAGAACCAGCCGGATTGCTGCGAAAATCCCATTTGTGAACCTGAGCACATCGCTGCGAACAGCAAGGATATTAATAATTTTATATGTTTGTCCATCATTCTTTTTTTAACTGTGATTACCTATTTTATGAGAAGCATCTTTTTTGTTTGAGTCCTTCCATTCGTCTGAAGCTGATAAAAATAGATTCCGGCAGGCAGTCCTGGTGAAATAAATTTTGCGGTGTGTTCTCCCTTCGGCTGAACGCAATCCACAAGGGTTTTAATTTCCCGGCCCATAAAATCGTAAACTTTTAAAATAACATGGGCCCTTTTATTCAATTTCCAGGATATGGTTGTGTTTTCGTTGAAAGGATTAGGATAGTTTTGGAACAATAAATTAGTTGAATTTTGATTTTCCGGGGGTGTTTCAAAGATTGAAGTTAATGTACCACCACCATTTATTGTTTTAAGTATTGCACCAGATGTATTTCCGGTTACATAGCCTGTATCCGCTCCATTTGGGAAACAAACAGATGTTAGCGAATAGCCATAAGGAACCCCAACAATCTTCCAGGTTAAACCGCCATCCGTAGTTTTCAGAAAGCGGGAAGGATTATCTCCATAAATTCCATCTGCAGCGATGTAACCTATGAGTGTCGTGGGGAAAGATATCTCATATAGAACGGATGTTGTTCCTGCATCTGAGATTGTCCAGCTATTACCACCATCGGTTGTTTTAAGAATCCTGCTATTGTTTTGCCCCCCGGTAGAAGAGACAGCATAACCGGTTTGAGCATCGAACGGGAATATGATATCGGCCATGCCGGATTGAGGAGAATTGCCATCATGCTTAATATCCCAGGTAATACCGCCATCCGTAGTTTTGTAAATTTTTTCATAGGCTGTTGCTACATATCCTATTAAATTATCAGTTGGAAAACACATTGCCATGATATCTTTGTTGAAAGATCCTATTGGAGACCATGTGGCTCCACCATCCGTAGTTTTTGCCAGTTTGCCTGATTCTCCGCATACATATCCGGTAAGGGAGTTAACAGGGAAATCTACATCATAGATAATTTGATTGAACCCACTCACTAAAGAATTCCAATTTTGTCCTCCATCAGAAGTTTTCAAAATTGTGCCATAATCTCCTACGGCATAGCCTGTGTCATTATCCAGAAACCGGATTTTAATTAAATTTTTGGTTGTATTGGTGCTTTGAGGAACCCAATTACCACCACCATCGGCTGTTTTTAAAATTACTCCACCAAAACCGGCAATGTAGCCAGTCTGTGAATTTACCGGGAAATTAATACTGTTCAGGAAGGGATAAGGAATACCTGTGCGAAGATCTAACCAATTTGTTCCTCCATCAGTAGTTTTCAGTATGATTCCATGTGTTCCAACGATAAAACCTGATTGATTATCTACAAACGCAACAGAATTATAGAAATGAGTGCCTGAAACATTGGTATTTAATGGCTGCCAGCTGTTGCCACCATCAATGGTTTTTAAAACTATGTTAAAATCGCCAACAACGTAACCGGTTGTTTCATTTTCAGGAAAACATATTGATTTATATGGATCATTACCGGTATACACTGAAAACCAGGTTTCACCAGAATCTATGGTTTTTAAAATGGTTCCGGCGCCAGCTGCATAACCAATTTGATCGCTTACAAAGCAAAATGATTTTATATCGCTAAAAGATGATAGAGCTGGTATCGATTTTTTAACCCAGGTGGAACCGCTATCAATGGTTTTATAAATTGAAGTATTTCCGGTATTGTAGTTATGCCCGGCTGCAAAGCCCGTAAGATTATCGAAAGGAAATCTGATCGCGATTATACCCTCATCCAAAGGGCCTGACAGAGACCAATTTAATCCTCCATCAGTTGTTTTAAAAATATAATTAAATTCAATCCCTAAGTTGCCTCCAACAAAACCTGTTTGCTCATCAATAAAGTCTATTGAAGATAAATAATAGATTGGGTTAATACTTAAGTTATGCCAGTTAATACCCCCATCAGTAGTTTTAATAGCGACAGAACCTTCTCCTTGTGCATATCCTATTGCAAAACCTGTTAAACCATTTTGCAGGAAGTCGGCTTGCCGGAGATTTTTGGTTGTACCGGTGTTCAGTATATCCCATGAATAGCCACCATCTGCTGATTTCATTACAGTTCCGCCATTGCCAACAGCATAAGTCAGATTTTGATCAATTATATTTACCTGATAAAGGTCATTTCCCTGGGGCAATGGATTCTGCCAGATCCAATCGGATTGCTGGGAGGATGCTGTTAGAGGGAAGAAGGACAAAATGACCAATACAATGCTATTACAATAAAAACTGATAGTTTTCATAAAAAATGGGTTTAATCCCGATATGAACCGGGTGGTTAAGATTATTCAACACTCATCATTTTCCTGGTCGCAACGATTCCATCTTCCTGAAGCTGATAAAAATAAATTCCGGCCGGCAAGCCTTGTGCATTAAAATCAACACTGTGCTTTCCGGCAGGCATGAATTCATCCATCAGTTTAGCCACTTCATTGCCAAAAATATCAAACACTTTAAGCGATTGCCAACTGCCTTTTGCCGCTTGCCAGCTGATGGTTGTGGTTGTATAAAATGGATTGGGATAATTCTGGTTCAGCATAGCGTTGTCCTCACAACTGTCAATTTCTTCAAGGGCAGTAATAAGGCCTCCATTGGTGGTATGGAGGATTGTTCCATGATTTCCACACACCCAACCCAGGCCCGAATCAATGAAAAAGACAGCATTCAGATCCTGGGTTGTTCCGGAAGTCTGCGGTGTCCATGCATTCCAACTGTTGCTTGTATGGTTGATGCTGCCAAACTGACCCACACACCACCCGGTATCGGCATCAGTCATAAAAATGGACATCATATTTTTGTTGTTAAAAACCTGCGATGTATTCCAGTTTGTTCCGGTTTGCCGCGACAATACCCCGTTATCACCGACTGCAATGCCATCGGAAATACCATTAAACCAAACTGAATTGATGGTGCTGGCTGTGTTCAGGTCTTCAACCTCCCAGGTTGTTCCGCCATTGATGGTTACCAGGATTTGTCCTCCCATCATGGTGACCCTGCCGATTCCGTTGTTAAATTTTATGGAGGTCAACGCCGACCATTGGCCCGAGTTCTGGGAAGTCCAGGTAACGCCACCATCTGCAGAATGCATAATGGTTCCATATTCACCACACACATAGCCCTCTGAAACACTGGTGAAGAAAACAGAATTTAGCCGGGCGGCGGTGCCAGCCGAATATTGTGTCCAGGTTTCCCCTCCGTCTGCTGTTTTATAAACCTTGCCCATGTCACCGGAGCACCAGCCAATCGTCTGATCATAGAAAAAGACAGATTTTAATTCATTCAAAGTGTTTGAGTTCTGTTCAATCCAGTGCTCACCTGCATCAGTTGTTTTCAGGATTGTTCCAGTCTTGCCAACTATCCAGCCGGTGCTTTCGTTAACAAAATATACTGAATTCAGTTTTTCTGTGGTGCCGGATGTTTGAGCCTGCCATCCCTGCTGCTGTCCACAGACGGATGCACTTAAACACAGAAGCAAGGATGGGAGAATTGCGCATCTTTTCATTGCCCGATTTTTAAGATTAAAAACTTGTGCCTGCTAATTAGAATTTGTTTTACCGTATTGATCGGCTTAGATATAAAATCCGATCAATCTGCTATTCAATTATCATCATTTTATTTGTGGCGATTCCTTTGTTGGACTGTAGCTGATAAAAATACACCCCGGCCGGTAAGCCCTCCGAGTTGAAAGCAACCTGATGCTCTCCTCTGGCCATTTCACAATTCACAAGCGTTTTCAGTTCCCTGCCTGTAAAATCATAAACTTTTAAGATTACCAGGCTCTTTTCAGGCAGTTGCCAGGCGATGGTGGTGGCTCCGGTGAAAGGGTTTGGGTAGTTACTGATTAAAGTATTGTGTTGGTTTGGGTTTCCAACAGGAAAATCATGTGCTGAACTTAAAATACCGCCACCAGTTATAGTTTTTAGGATCGCACCGGATAGCTCTCCGACAACATATCCTGTATTTGCATCAACGGGAAAACATACAGCAGTGAGGGCATAAGCATACGGAACGGGAACCTTATTCCAGGTTAACCCGCTATCAGTGGTTTTTAGTAATACTGAGCTGAAATTATCATGAAATGCAGCAATGTAACCAACCTCTGGCGATGGGAAGGAAATACTCAATAAGTCCTGTGATATGCCGGTATCAAATACCTGCCAATTGTCGCCACCATCCATTGTTCTTAGTACTTTACTTCCATTTCCATAGGATAACGCATAACCGGTTTGCGCATCGAACGGGAACAGGATATCCGACATGGTCGCACCGGGTATATTTCCATCATATTTGATTTCCCAGGTTGCGCCGCCATCAATCGTTTTATAGATTCTTTGATAATCAGTTGTAACATATCCAATCAGGTTATCCGTGGGGAAACACATAGCCCTGATATCTTTATTGAAGGAACCTATCGGGGTCCAGGTGCTGCCTCCATCTGTGGTTTTTGCGAGTTTACCTGATTCGCCGCTTACGTAGCCGGTCATTGAATTAACAGGGAATTCAACATCATATAGGTATTGATCAATACCACTAAATACATAATCCCAATTTAGCCCGCCATTCATTGTTTTAAAAATTGCACCATCAGCCCCAACGATATAGCCGGTTTCATTATCTAAAAATCTGATTTTATTTACTGTAATATCAACATCCTGCTGCATCCAGGTATTCCCGCCGTTAGTGGTTTTCAATATGCCATATTTTCCAATATAGCCTGTCTGGGCATTTACAGGGAAGTCAATAGCATGCAGCCCATTAAGCGTAATTGCTGTTCTGATGTTGGTCCAGTTTAACCCACCATCAATGGTTTTAAGAATTATTCCATCAGAACCCACAATAAACCCTGACTGATTGTCAACAAAATCAACAGACATATAGAAAGGAGAGCCAGAGACCCCGGGATTAATTGGTTGCCAGCCGGATCCTCCATCGGAAGTTTTAAATATTGTGTTAAAATCACCAACAACATAACCGGTTGTTTCATTTTCGGGGAAACAGATTGATTTAAATGAACCATTGCCACTGTAAACGGAAAACCAGGATTCACCAAAGTCTGTAGTTTTTAAAATGGTTCTGTTCCCTGCCGCATATCCTGTTTGTTCGTTTACAAAACAAAAAGTTTTTATATCATTAAACGCAGATTGAAAAGGGATTGGCTTTTGAACCCAGGTTATGCCACCATCAATTGTTTTATAAATGACGCTATCCCCCATCCATCCGCCGGCAAATCCGGTAAGATTATCAAATGGGAATTCGATTACTGAAATTACTGCACTGGGCAATGAGTCCGATGGTGTCCACGAACTTCCTCCATCTGAAGTTTTATAAATAATATATCCCGGATTTCCAGCGACAAAACCAGTTTGCTCATCCGGAAAATCCATTGCATAAAGATCAACATCCTGGTTAATTGTCAGGTTCTGCCAGTTTAGTCCGCCATCGTTGGTTTTAATAAGCGTTGCATTTGCGCCTGCGGCATAGCCTTTCATTCCGTTCTGCATGAATTTGGCACAACGTAAAAGTTTTGTATTTCCGGTGTTGAATGTGGTCCAATTAGCGCCTCCATCTATAGATTTCATTATTGTTCCGCCTTGGCCGGTCGTAAACAGTGTATTTTCATCAATCACTTGCAAATCCCACAGGTAGTTCCCCTGAGGTAGTGGATTCTGCCAGGTCCAATCGGATTGCTGGGGAGATGTAATAAGCGGAAGTGCATACAGAAGGAGTAATGCCAGGCCTTTTAAGAAATTTGCTAAAATCTGCATGTCATAATGTTTTAAAGTGGTTAATTATTTTAGAAGTATCATTTTCTTTGTTTGAATAACTCCATTTACCTGGAGCTGGTAAAAAATTACCCCCGCCTTCAAGCCTTTAGCATTAAAAGTAAGCTGGTGTTCTCCCTTTGCCATTTCACAATCCACCAGAGTTTTCAATTCTCTGCCCATAAAATCATAAACTTTTAAAACTGCCTGAACATTTTCAGGCAGTTGAAAAGTGAGGGTGGTGGTTCCTCTAAATGGATTTGGATAATTTTGGCGCAGTACAAAATCTGAAGGTATTTCAGAGGGTTCGCCTACTGAGGTGATGACCGAATTGTAAAGTTCCTCATAAATCTGATCATCAACCGGGAAATTTAAATCCCGGAATTCATCCTTAAGATCAGATGAAAATGCATAAGAAAGTGCAGTGACCATTAAAGTCGATCTAAAAGTATCTGCCTCTCCGGTATTATGAAGACGATCATAGCGGATTGCCCAATCCTGGCAGAATCCCTGAAGCAAAGTCATCATACGTTTGGTCGGTAAACGATATCCCTGTCCTGAATTTTCTGCATGCTCGCAAAACTTGTAAGCAAGGGTCATAAAGGTCAGAAATGTTTCATTTTCAGGAGTCGAAGGATCATTCCACGAAGCAAATTGTTTTCCGTTGGTGAGATATTGATCATATTTTTCCCTCACTATTTTTATTGTTCTGATCACTTCCTGCTGAATTTCAATCATCAGATCTTCGCTCAAGCCGTAATAATCATAGTTGTTTATAATTTCATAACCGGTTGCATGCTGAAATATCTGGGCCAGCGATTCTGCATAAATAGCATAAGCATTGCCATCAATATTTCCACCATAATAAAAGTCGGGAGGCGTATTGAATGTAGTGTTGTGGCCCATTTCGTGAAAGAGGGAAGAGTAGTCTGTATTGATGTTCATCAGTACATCACCGACACCAAAAGCTACCGGATTTGTAGACCAAAGAGAATACGCACCGTTAAAAGTCGAATCGCGGAACATATACTGCTCAAACTTCCCGTAAACTAAAAACAGCTGATCATTTACTAAATCCTGCTGAATTTCAGCAGAAGCAGTTAATACATATTCCAGTGTTGACCGCGGTATTGCCTGAAAATAATTATCACTAAAGAATGTCAGCGTTGAAGGAGGAGGGTATAATCTTGTGGTCATTGTATCCAGTAAAGTTGAATTGTCAGGAATATACACAGCAACGGTATCTGATATAATAATCGGAGCTATAGACGGGGGGATGAAGCGGACAAGCATTTCGGCAGTGTCTTTCAATCCGCCTGTATAACTAGCAACAACCTTAACAGTATAATTTTGAGAAAGTCCGGTATAAGTATGATTCATCGGAAACCAGCCGGTTTCGGAAATACCATCTCCCCAATCCCAGTTGAAAGGATCAGAAATATTACCGAAATCAACCCCATTTATTTTTACATATCCTGTATTTCTATCTATTGATTCCATGTATAGAAAGAGTGTGGAGGGAGGATCGAACAGATATTTTTTGTAGTTGAAAAACCCCTGACCGAAAACACTGACTTGTAAGGTAATGAGAAACAAAATCATTGCAAGTGCTGATGATAAGTGGCTTCGGTTACTAAATTTCATTATGAAATTTTTTCCATTTACACAGGTTGTGCAAGAAAAAAAGCCAACTGTTTTCATTTTAATTCCCTTTCAAAGTTTAAAAGATTCAATGCTATTTAAGTAAGATCATTTTCCTGGTTTCAACTATGCCATTCGCATGGAGTTGATAAAAGTAAATTCCATCCGGCAATCTTTCTGCATTGAATTCAACACTGTGGTTTCCGGCCGGCATGTAACAATTCACAAGCGTAGCAACTTCATTACCAACTATATTATATACTTTCAGCAATTGCCAACTGCCCTTTGCCAACTGCCAGCTGATAACTGTTGCGTGACTGAATGGATTGGGGCTGTTTTGATTCAAAAAAACAGATGTATTTGCACCCGGACCCAGATCAGGAACGCCAACCTGAAGATCGTTAATGGTAAAGGAAACGATGCGGGTTTGCCAGTTCATACTGCCTGTTGAAGCATAATATTCATTGGTGTACCAGAAAGTTTCCTCATCAGCAGGATCAACCGAAAGCATGGAATAATCTCCCCAACGGCCTTCGGGGTATGTTTGTGCGCCGCCGCCATCGATGATGTGTTCTTCCATAAAAGTCATTAATCCGGGAGGATCAGTCACCCTTCTTCCGGTTGCCCGTATAGAAGGAAAGAGCCCGCTGCCTGAAACAGAATAAGCCAGCGCAATATTTCCCTGCCCGTCCATGGCAGTGCTACCCATCCACCGATGACAGGAGTCGGGCGCATAGGTGCCCTGTTGCCAGATGGCCCAGGCGGCGCCGGAATTCCTTAATTCGTACCATCGGATACCCGCGTGGTTAGTTGCATCTGCATCAACAGTCTGATTAACAACCAGGGTTTCATGGGTGCTGAAATTGCGGTACTGAAGCCTGCTCATCAGCAACGAGCTCAGGGCATCAAGCCTGCTTGAAGTTCCTGCCTGGGGTATACAATTTGTGGCCCAGCCACACATGTCTGAATCAAAGGGAGCAGTAGTAAGAATTTCGGGTGCTGAAATGGTTGAATTTGCAGGATTTACCCAATCGGGATGAACTGTATAAAGTTCGAGGCGGTCATCGCCGCCGCCGTTCACATCATCAACAGCGGTCATAAACAGTCCTGGTGAACCCGATGGAGGTGCTTGTCCGTCAAGATCGGCGGGCAGCAATGCCCTTACCGATGCGTCCATTTGAAAAAATATCATGCCGGCCTGATTTCCGGTAAGCATAGAGTCGCGCTCCAGAACGATTGCAGCGGAGCCGGCCCAGTTTAATGAGCCGCTGTAGAACATTTTAGCCGACATATAGTACCCATCGGGCCATACTCCAAACTTAGGATAATCAGGCATTTTGCTAAACTGAAATGCATAGCGATGCCAGGCTCCTGTCGGATCGCTTGTTTGCGATACAGCTATCAACTCATAAAAAGGGCCATTTGGAAAATTAGGCAGCGAGAACTGGCTGATTACCCAGCGGCCGGCAAGGTGGTCGTGCAATACAATAGGATCCCCGTCGCTGGTATAAGATCCCGGCATGCCTTGCCAGATTGTGCCAAGGCCAGCCGGGCCAAATACCAGTTCACCCGCTTTGGAATAAATGGCGAAAGCTTCATTCACTGTCTGTATGTAGTAATCAGACCCAATATCTCCATTTGGATCAGGAGGCAGCACTGCGGAACTGTTATTCAACCCTTCAAAGTTTATAATGGCAGGATTCGGCGCCCATTTCCCATGGCTGCTTTGAACTACCGGATCTGAATCTGCACTGGTCCCATCCAGCTTTGTGCTTTGTCTCCAGAAAAGGAAAGGGCTGACATTCGGGACTTCTTCATTTTCCCATCTTTCGTTCCGGGGCCCGGGCGGAAGCAATGGCATATCGCGCAGCATTGGGGAGGTGTCGTGTGCAACCGCCTTTACAACCAATGGCTCCAAAGGAATCATTTTTTGAGCTACAACCACTGAATATCCCAGGATTGAGCAGACTAGGATGAAGATAACCTGTCTCATAATGTTCTTATAAACCGCGTTTACCCATGATTAAATCTTACGTAATGATAATTGTGTTTGCATTGAAGTCCTATGGAGTGGTTTTATCGGTAGCCATTCAAACCAGGCATCCACGCATCATAGTTTGAGTTAGAATTTCCCGAAGAATTCAATGTTTTCTCAGTGCCAAAGTGGCTTGTTTTCTATTTACAGATTACCAACTTGTTTGTTTCAACCATTCCGTTTGCCTGAATAGCGCACAAATAAATACCAGGGGAAATTCCGGAAGCATCCAGCGTGGCTACATGGTCTCCGACTGTCTTATAATCATTGAATAAGACAGCTACTTCTCTTCCTGAAAGGTCGCTTACCAGAATTTTCACCTTCGCATTATTTTTCAGGGTGTAATGTATTTCGGCTTTATCTGCAAGAGGATTGGGATAGATGCCGGTAAGCAATGAAGGTAGAGGTGGGTTGACTGGCGATATGCCAACCGAGCCCTGCCTGCCTGATAGTTTTACACCACTGGTCCAGATGGTTGTGAGATCAAACTGATCTTCATAAATGCTTCCAATGTGAACTTCAATCATACCTTGTGTATAGAAGTTGAAGCTTCTGGTCATAGAAGTGTCAACCCCAGCCGGAGTGTGCGAGATTGTGCGATGATCCTGACACAACCTGAGACAGGGAAATTCACCTGAAGTAATTATTAAGGTTCCAAAAGCATCCACTTTTGCCTCAGTTTCCGAAATCGTATATACTTCTGGCATGATATACGTCGAATCCCGCTCACTTAACCAGGTTGTGCCTAAGGTCATGGGAAATTTAGCCTGAATTGCTGGCGGATCCCATGTCATATAAACAGAGAATTCATCTGACTGCCCATGCAGTAAAAGCCGATCACTCTGGAGTTCCTTATAATTCCAGGAGTACATGGTATCTCCGGGGGCGAACCAGTATTTTTCGTACAGCACCAGATTTGATGTTGGGAAATCACCGATAAAAGGCGCGGAAGAAGGTTCAATTGAGTGGGAAATCGCCAGATACTCCAATGGTAGCGCTGTCAGATCCCAGGTTTGGGCAGCAGTTGACGGCTCCCCGACAAAAACCTCAAATTGTTCACCTCCGATAGGAGTGGAGTAAGTCAGATAGATTGTCCCTATGCTGAAGGCATTCTGATAATCTGAATGGCTGAGCGTAACCTGGCTGTTGGCCATTACGGAAATAAGGACGAACAAGAACAGTAAATTTCTTTTCATACTGAATCCTTTTTTAGTTAATAATAATTTTGAAGCAGAGACAAAACATACGCTTCCTTTGAAATAAGGAGCTGATTAAACATTTATGCTGGTAAGTACTTATCTGATACTATTTTTTGAAAAACAATATAAAAAGGGAAGAAATATAGAGGGCAAATTTTCAACTGAATAACCTTACAAAAGTCGTTTAGAGCCAGTCAACACAGATTTTTCATTCCATTGCACCACAAACCCGGTGGCGGGATTTAAACAAAGCCTTAAAGTTAAATAATGAGTGGAAGTCAGTATCAGAAAGCGACTGAATGAGATTTAAACGAGCACGGGAAGTGCATTTCCACTTTTATCAAAACAAAATTGGCAATAAAGACAAAAGAGAATAATCAAATAAGCAGAAGACTGTTATTATCAGATGTAAATATAGCCAGTTTTTGATAAAAAATCAAATTATTTGTTGTCTGAAATAAGATCAAGTTCAATATTATCATTAAACTTTGTTAAAAATAATTCCAGCTTTTCCTGAACTTTAAACATTCAAACTTGTTTGCTTTAAATCCGAATCAATAGCTATATTCATTTTTATGATTACTGATAGCAACTCAAGCCGCAATCAACAATTATACCTGATACTTTCAGCAATTTTCCTTACCAATGCGATTGTTGCAGAGTTTGCAGGTGTAAAAATCTTCTCACTCGAAAAACTGCTGGGCTTAATGCCGGCACAACTACCTTTTTTTGGAGGCCAGAAACTCGATTTTAATCTGAGTGTGGGTGTTGTTATCTGGCCATTGGTCTTTATCATTTCCGACCTTGTTAACGAATATTTCGGCCGTGAAGGGGTTCGTAAAATCAGTTTTATCACCGCCGGAATGATTGCATGGTCATTTGTTATAGTACTTGCAGGGACAGGGCTGCCTCCAGCCGATTTCTGGCTTGGGCTCAACAGTACTGACCCATCAGGAAATCCGTTTGATATCAATTATGCTTACACCAGCATCTTCAGAGCGGGCCTGGGTATCATTGTCGGTTCACTTGCTGCGTTCCTTGTCAGTCAGTTGATTGATGCCTATGCATTTCATTATCTGAAAAAACTTACAGGCAGCAAAAAACTCTGGCTCAGGGCTACCGGTTCCACTGTGATTTCGCAGTTGATCGATAGTTTTGTAATTCTTTTCATTGCCTTTTTCCTGCTTGGCAACTGGAGTATGCAGCAGGTTTTGCAGGTTGGATTAGTACAATATACCTATAAGGTTTCCCTCGCAATTTTGCTAACTCCTCTCATTTACCTGGCGCATTGGATCATTGATGGTTACCTGAGTAAGAGAAAATAACCTGTGAAATTCCTGCCAGGAGACAAACATAGACTCTATAGGGCATGATCGATTAAATCTTAGGGGCACGATCGTTTAAATCGTAGGCTATTCCATTAAATTTCGCCGGATTTACTAATTTTACCGGACTAAATTAACCCTCCTGCGGTAACAATTACGAACCGGATGCTGCTTCATAATTTGGTTGATTAAGTAAAGCAATTATTTAATTTATAAACGATGGAAGAAAACGGCCTTCTTAATTCAACTACCGCCACAAATCAGCATTTTAAAACCATCTGCCATTATTGCGCGATAGGTTGTACCCTTGAGGTAAAATTAAATGAGGGTAATGTGGTAGAAACAAGTGGAACATCCGGTCTTATAAATCCGGATGCCTACAGTTGCAGTTTGGGCCGGCAGGGATATAGTTATTTAAATGACAGTCAAAGGTTAACACAACCTTTGATCAGAACTAACGGAGGATTTGAGCAAATAAGCTGGGACGATGCGTTCAATCTGCTGGAGCAGAAGTTAAAAGAAGGTCAACCTGAAGAAAAAGCGTTTTTTGCAGGGGCCAGGCTTATGAACGAAGAACAATACCTAATTCAGAAACTGGCACGGGGGGCTGTTAAAACTAACAACATTACCAGTTTCCATTACCTGGGCAGAGGCTCAGATTATACAAAACTTTCAAAAGCAAATCTGCCTTTTGCCGAACTCGAAGAGAGCAGGCAGGTTTACCTTATCGGTGCTGATCTTGTCAATAACCCAATGGTAGAAACTTATATCAGGGATAAGCAGTCAGGAAACAATTTAAAGGTCATAAGCCTCAGCCCGGATGCCAAAAAAACAAAGAAACAGTGGGTAGATCACACAGTAGAAGTTAAATCCTATTATTACTTTGTGAAAGCAGTGAATCATTATCTGTTAAACAATGAACTTCAGAATCGTCAGTTTATCAAAGATCTGATCGCGAATCTCGATGAATACCGGACACAGCTTTTAGAAGAATCCTGGCTTGACTTAGTTAAACTTTCGGGCGTTGAAAGTGCTGATACCATAATAGAGTTTGCCATTGATTATAACCTTGCTCAAAGAGCGGTTATTGTTTTTTCAGAGAAGGAACTTTCGGGACATACCTGTGCCGAGATATTCAACCTGGCCTGCATTACAGGCAAACATGGTAAAACCGGAAGCGGGCTGATGCTGCTGAAGGAGAAGAACAATTCACATGGTTTGCACGATATGGGCGTATTCCCGAATCTGGGAATTGGAGCCACCGATTGGAACGACCCCATTCAGCGTAGCACCATCGGATTTAACTGGCGCGTATATGATGAGTTGCCATCGGGAAAGGGTTGCACCCTGAATGGAATGCGCAACGGCTTGTATAAGCAATTGTATATTTTCGGGGAAGATCCCCTGGGTTGTGCCATCAATCCGGAAGAAACCCTGCAAATGTTTGCTGACAAGGATTTTATTGTTGTTCAGGATTGTTTCTTAACTGAAACCGCGAAAATAGCGAACCTGGTTTTGCCGGCCTCCCTGCCTTTTGAGTCAGGCGGAACGTATACCAACACACAACGGGTTATTCAGAAAATTGACAGTCGAATGGTTCCGAAAGTCGGGTTTACTTCATGGCAGCAGCTCGATACTCTCTGTGTCCGTTTCGGATTTGAGCCACATGAAACCGTTGATGATGTAACACTGGAGCTAGCCTCAGTGTTGCCGAAATTCTGCACAAGCAGCAAGCTTATGTTCAGGGCAACCACCGACGACAACTTTAATCCGATGTTCACACATGGCTGCGACTACCTGCACAAGCGTGCCACCCTTGAATCAGAAAAGTAGTTACTGCGAAATGTTCTATTATAATTGTTTCAAAAAGAGCCAGGTTTTGATACTTTAATGATACGCAAGGTCACATTCAAAAAAGTTTGTTCATCAATAAAATTATGCGGTTTTGTCACTGTGTTTCTGAATGCAGTTACATTGTTCAACTAAGGGTAGCTATACACAATTTATTCTTCTGAAAAGAACAAGCCCATTAAGAAAAATTACAAAACCGGTTAAAATGTTTGGCCGATAGCTTTTCTGACAACAAGCCGGAATTTTAAATGGAATATTTTAAACGACTTCTTCATATATCTGGCTTACCTTTGCTGTCATTATGCAATGATTCCCGCATGTATTTCTCTAAAAGATTTACATTCAACATTCAAGCTTCCCAATTGATTTAGTATGCAAGAGAAAAAGAAAGTGCATCCCCTGGTAAAAAGCCGGTTGCATCCGAATAACAGGCATCGCGAACGCTACGATTTCAGGCAATTGACAGGGACCTTACCTGAGTTGATACCGTTTATTTCAAAGAATATTTACAACGATGAGTCAATCGACTTTGCGGATCCGGAAGCGGTCAAAATGCTTAACAAAGCGCTGCTGAAACATTACTACGATCTCGGATACTGGGATATTCCGGCTGGTTATTTGTGTCCGCCCATCCCAGGCCGGGCCGACTATATTCACCACATCGCTGATTTATTGCGTAGTAAGAATTTCGGAAAAACGCCTGCAAGCACGAACTTTGTGTGCTTCGATATAGGGGTAGGTGCAAATTGCGTGTACCCGGTAATTGGGGTAAAAGAATACGGCTGGTCTTTTATAGGCTCCGATATTGATGCGGTAGCAATTGAATCAGCCAGGAAAATAATTGAAATGAACCCGGTTCTTGCCGGCAAAGTCGAAGTGAGACTGCAACCTGATCCCAAAGAGACTTTCTACAGAATTATCCAAAAGGGGGAATTGATTGATTTATCAATTTGTAATCCGCCGTTTCATTCTTCGATGGAAGAAGCTAAATCCGGGACACAGCGAAAGTTGAAAAATTTAAAACTAAATGCTACGGCTAACCCAATCCTTAATTTTGGAGGTCAAAGCACTGAGCTATTCTGTGAAGGGGGAGAAGGTCATTTTATCCGTGAAATGATCCGTCAGAGCCGGCAGTTTGCAGAGACCTGCCTGTGGTTCTCAACCCTGGTGTCGAAGCAGTCAAATCTGAAGAGTGCCCAGGCCGCTTTAGAGAAAATTGGAGCATCTGAAGTGAAAACCATTCCGATGGGGCAGGGGAATAAATCAAGCCGGATTATTGCCTGGACATTTCAAACGCCCGAGCAACAGAAACAGTGGATGAACCTGAGGTGGAAGGAATAAGAGATCGCTTAAAATATCCCTTTTGAATCATTGAATAATCAGGCAGGCAAGTTAACCTAAAAAATAGACCTTGCTGTAAAGGTTGTAAACAACTCCAGTGCCATCATTCCGGCCAGGGAATTTCCTGCCGGGTTGAGGCCGGGCGACCAAACAGCTAAAGCCAGCTCGCCGGGCATCACAGCGACGATACCACCTCCAACTCCGC
>JAAXUD010000750.1 GCA_013336205.1 Lentimicrobium sp.
AATGCGTTCTCCTCATTACTAGGGAATGATTACAGGTATATGACTCAGCAACTGCAGGCTGTCAAGGTTGGAGTAGTCATACTGATAAAGACCATTTGAGCCGATCATCATCAGCAGGCCGTTGTAGGGAATAACATCGTAGGTTTTAATGTCGGGGAAATGTGCCAACTGGTTCATATGGATGTTCATTGGATCGGCAGCATTGTAAACTTTCAATCCTGCATCGCCATCACAGATAAAAAGTATGTGATTGTCGATTCCAAGCCCATGCGGGTTAAACATCGGATATGATTTTACCAGGAATGGATTGGTGATGGAGGAGATATCGACCACATCCAGCTGATTGGTAAAACCATTGCATTGGGTACCTGACCTCAGGGTAACATAAGCCAGGTTCCCTTCAACCACCACCGGATCGCACGAGTTGATATGGGTGAAAACAGAGAGAAATGCAGGTGTAGCAGGCGAACTCAGGTCATAGACCATCATTCCGGTGGTAGTCCCCAGGAAAAGCTTATTATCGTAAGGAAATATTGTTTCAACCTGTCGGTCAAGCCCGATTACATTACCGGTAGTGATGCCAGGTGTTGAGGCAATGTTGAAAACCTTCAGGTTGTTGTTGTGTATGGCATACATATAGTCGGTGTTGATGGTAAAGCGGGCCATTGATCCGCTGATGCCGGTCGATGACGGGGAAATACTGACCTGGTTAACGCCGATGCTTGGTACGCCAAGTCCGTCGAATTCAAGGTACTTATTGTTATTGAAGCCTGTTTCTTTATCAACCACTTCTGTTACATCTTTTGTTTCCCAGCCAATAACTACCCCCTTCGAGAAATCGAGGCCATAAACAGGATAAGTATAGTCGATCGGAGGTAAAACGTTTGGAAACGCGTCTTCAATCCTGTCAACTTCAACCGGATTGGAGGGGTCTGAAATATCAATGGCCACCAGATCAATAAAACTATCGGCAAAGAGAATGTTGTTGCGGATGGCAATGTCAACATTGCCCGGGATTTCCAGAAAAGCAACCATGGCAGGGGAGGAGGGATTGCTGTTGTCGATAATATGAACCCCTTTGTGGTATTCATTTACAAAAAGGTAATTATCCTTGAAATAGATTTTTCCCGGATTTTCAAGCGACATGGGTGAAGTCCGTTTCACAGCGCCTCTGAATTCATCCAAGCCCATATAAACAGGCACATTGGCTTTATAGGTGATTTCCTCGTAGGTATTGTCTTTGCAACTGTTAAGGAGCATTGTTGCAGCAAACAGGAAAAGAAAACTCAGCAGTGAGTGGTTCAGGGTTTTCATGGTTCGGTTTTTTTTTGAATTTCTAAATGGAGATGAAGGCAGCGGTAAAAGGTTGCATGGTCTGGCTGTTTTCTTTTTAAAATGTTAGAGATTGTTTAATTTTTTTTAACCTGATGAATGGGCGGGTTTAGTTAGATGCAACAAACCCAGGGGCAAAATCCTGAAAAATTTGTAAATTCATAATAAATTTTTCAGGATTTTGCCTTCATCTGTGATATTATTTTTATGACCCGCCCTAAAGGACGGGCCAATTGAAAATGAAATTAAAATTAATAAGGGTTCTGGATTATTTTCACCCTTAAGCCTAACTGGAATGATGGCCATGCCACGCGGGCGCTCCGGATATTGTAGGGTTGTGAAGCATTCATAAAGAACAACTGAAGCCCGGTCTGGCCATAAAGTGAAATTTTGGGTGCAATCCTCAGGTCAGCCCCGATGCCTGTGAGCGAAGAAAGTTGAATTCCGCGGATGCTGACACTGTTGTTCTCAGACCCGGTGAGCAGGCCCTGATTGTAGGTGTCGTTATATGTCCTTCCGGCGATCCCTTTTTCAATGATCAGTGACTGAGCGGCGTAAATTCCAAATCGCTTCCGGTCAATTATTCCGAACCTGACTCCCAATGGAATACCCAGGTAATAGATTTCACTGCGGTATTCATGGTAAGTCTGGTTTATCTCCGATGTTTCTATCTGGTAACCGAGTTTTGTGTAAACAAGGCCGGTTTCCAGGTTCCATTTTTTGCCGATTTGCCTGCTGATAAGTAACCCCAGCGTTAATGGTGCATTATGGGTGGTATTTTCAACTTCA
>JAAXUD010000224.1 GCA_013336205.1 Lentimicrobium sp.
TTTTTGCATCAGCGTTTTTATGAATACTATCTACGCGCCGGTAATGATGACATTTCATAAAATAACTGATGCAAAAAGCAATTAGTAACTTTCCGGCACTAAAACCACCTTTAAAAATTTCTGAAGCATCACTCATTCCCATGTATTTCAAAAAATCTATAGTTCCTGAAGTGAAGATTATAAAAGCCAGTTTTATGGTTAATCCAAGAAAACCCCATACAATAGCCCTGGGTAAAATTCCAAAACCAGGCATATTATAATTACCGGTTTTTATTCTTAATCCGATGACTTCGCCAAGCGTTGCCAGCAAGGCAAATTTTACAAAACTCATTACCATGCCATGCGTCCGGTTGAATGCGTTGTAAGTATCGAAAACTTCACCTGAAATAAAAAAGGGGAGAAAGAATAGCGACACAGCGCAAACAAACAGGAAATCGGAACGTTTCATATTAAGCCCGGGTAAAAATTTAATTTGCGGCAAAGATAGAAGGATGAAAGGATAATGTCTAATGTGTAATTTCCAATTTCTAAAATTTCAAATTCTGGTTTTCAACATTAAATTCTCTGCAATGTTAATTATTCGCTTATAATCAATCTATCAATTCAAGCGCTTTAACCTCAAGCTTAACCATCTAATGATAAAACCCGCTACAACCATTGATGAAGTAATTTCAGTGCTGAATGAAATTATTGACAGGGAAGTATCACTTAACAGCCCTCTGGCGTATTTTCCTGCCTTGTATAGGTTAGTTACTGTTAGGGTTAAAAACGGACTTACAAAAAATGAATTTGAAGATCCTTTGCAGATGGAGCAACTGGATGTGCGATTTGCAAACCGCTATATAACGGCCTATCAGCATTCTAAATCGGGGAAACCCATTACCGGATCCTGGAGAATTGCATTTGAAGCACCCAAAAATAACTTACTGATCCTTCAGCATCTTTTGCTGGGAATGAATGCACATATAAATCTTGACCTCGGAATTGCTGCCGCTGGAATTATGGAAGGGAAACCCCTGGCAGGACTAGAAAGCGACTTTAATACCATTAACAGGATTCTGGCCGAAATGTCGGATAAGGTTCAGTCGGGCATAGGTAAGGTTTCGCCATTGATTGGGCTGCTTGACAGGCTGGCTGGAAACTCGGATGCCATGCTGGTAAAGTTTAGCATTACCGAAGCCCGCGATGGCGCCTGGAAAAGTGCAAATGAGTTTCATGCTTCAGCAAACGACCAGGCTCTTCTTTTGCTTCGCGATAAAAAAATCTCCGCGCTGGGACTTGCACTCATATACCCGAACAGCAAATGGATTCGAACACTGGTAACCTTTATCAGGCTGGCTGAGACAAGCAATGTAAAAAAAGTAGTCGGGATTATTACTGCTTGATTACGTTTTCGCGCATGGCGCAGTTGCGGATTTCGGAGCACTTCACTGACAATACACCACAAATGTTGATGCCAGGTAGAATGTTCAATTAACCACGTCACCCGCCATTGAGCCAAACGCCTGTTGTGGTCAGTGTTTCTATTTTCTGTCATAGGTCAGGTTTACAACTCCTGTTTCAAATCTTTCAACATTTGTCAAAGTCCAGGTTGTTTCTTTTGCAATTTCCGGAAACAGAGGAATACCTTCTCCAATTGTGGTTGGAATTAGCGTCAAAATCATTCTATCCAATAGTTCGTTATCAAGGAATGATGCAATAAGTTGTCCACCGCCAATGAGCCAAATATCTTTTTCATTTTTTTTCTTCAAATCGTTTACAAAGTCTGTTAAGTTGGTCCCAACGATAAATGTGTCAGGCGTGGTTGATTTGAAGTCTTTGTCAGTTGTCACTACGTAAGAGTTCATACCTAAGTATGGCCAATCTACGCCAAAGCCAATTATTTCCCTGTAAGTGTTCTTACCCATTACAGTTGTCCCTACTGTGCTTAAAAATTGTCCATAACCGTGATCAATTTGATTAGGGTTTGGCAAGGCGTACAACCAATCTAAACTGCCGTCTTTCCTTGCAATTTTACCGTCAAGTGTAGTTGCTATATAAAGTGTTGTCTTGCTCATTTTTTATATTTTATAAGTTTTACCCTTTTGAACCGGTCTGTCTTTTTAACATCGCTCATAACTATTGGATTATCATCGGAGGCTTTTCATAATCAGCCATCTTTTTGCCAGGCTTCTTATCCATAAAAAACTCAATTTTTCCACCTTTAACAATATCCTTGTGCAAAATATAGGTTTTGTTGTATGGCAACCCATTCAATATTATCTTCTGAATATAAATGTTTTCAACCGATGAATTATGCGTTATAATCTCAAAACTCTTATCGTTTCCCAATTTGATTACTGCATTTTTTAGTTGTGGTGAGCCGAAACTATAAATGCCATTGGCGGGGTTTACAGGGTAAAATCCCATTGAACTGAATATATACCAGGCCGACATTTGCCCGCAATCTTCATTTCCTGAATAGCCTGAAGGTTCAGCCGAATACTGTTCTTTCATCACTTTCGCAGCATAATACTGGGCCTTCCAGGGCTCATCGGTGAAGTTATAGAGGTATGCGATGTGATGGCTGGGTTCGTTTCCATGCGCGTACTGACCGATAAATCCTGAGGCATTGCCGTTGACATCATCCGGCTTTGCTGCAAGGGTAAAAAAAGTATCAAGCTTTTCCGTGAATTTTTGCATTCCACCCATCAGTTCAATAAATGCAGGAACATCCTGTGGCACATACCATAAATATTGCCATGCATTTCCCTCTGTAAATGCGTAGTCGCCATTGCCACCATACCTGACCGGTGAAAATGGTTCCAGCCAGTTTCCTTTGCTATCGAGACCTCTGAAGAATCCGGTTTCCGGATCAAAATAATTTTTAAAATAACCGGCACGTTTCATAAAATAGTCAGCATCCTTAGCGTTTCCTGTCAGCCTTGCCATCTGAGCCACGCAAAAATCGTTAAAAGCCATTTCAAGCCCGATGGAAACTGATTGCGATTGAATGTCTTCAGGAAAATACTGATATTTTTCAAGCAATTGAAAAGGGGAGCCTTCGTGCGGATTGACTGAAGAACCTTTCACGGCTTCATAGGCTGTTTTGTAATCCACACCGGGAATTCCCTTAAGATAAGCATCAACAATCACAGGAATGGCGTGGTTTCCAATCATGCAGTTTGTTTCTTTGCCCCATAACTGCCAGACAGGCAGATAACCATAATCGTTGTACTGCCTCAACATTGAATTTATGAAGCCGGCAGTCCGTTCAGGCTGTATTATGGTGTATAATGGATGGGCAGCCCTGTAGGTATCCCACAATGAAAATGTGCTGTAGTGCTTTCCGTCAGCAGCATTGCATTTTTCCCCGTTAATATTGATATAGTCTCCGTTAACATCGGCAATATTGTTCGGCTGAATGCAGGTGTGGTAAAGTGCCGTGTAAAAAATTGTCTTCTGCTTCTCATCTCCTTCTATATCAATCATTGACAACTCTTTATTCCAGGCCTTTTTTACTTTGGAAACTTCAAGATCAAAGTCAAAACCAGAAATTTCAGCAGCCAAATTAGCCCGGGCACCTTCGTAACTGACTGAAGATAAGCCCACTTTAATAATAAGAGGTTCGTTGCTATTATTATCAAACGTGGCCGTCATTTTTAAATTGGTGTGATTGGCAATAATCCCGTCGGGATAGACCCTGTTGCCGGCTTTCATCACCTGGGAAGAAAACGGTCGGGAGAACTCGGCACGGAAATATACCTTTCGGGAATTGGCCCAACCGGTTATATGTCTGTATCCTTCTATTGTATGATCGTCAATAACCCTGAGCTGCGCATCAATTATCCTGCAACTCCAGTAGGGTCTTTTCTTATCCAGTGAATGATCAAGATCTATCATCAGATGAATCGGTTCTTTGCCGGCTGTTGAATACCGGTGCATTCCACAATGCGCCGTCGCCGTTAATTCTGCCTCTATTCCGTAATCATTCAACACAACACTATAGTACCCGGGTGAGGCTGTCTCCTTGCTATGGCTGAAGCCGGAACTGTATCCGGGATTTCCATTATCGGTTAAATCCGCATTCCACCTGATGTCGCCGGTATAAGGCATAAAAAGAAAGTCAAAGAGGTCAGCGACACCGGTTCCGCTCAGGTGTGTATGGCTGAAACCAACGATACTTGTATCTGCATAGTCATATCCACTGCAGGGGTTTTCAGGTGCGGCATCGGTATCAGGACTCAGTTGAACCAATCCGAAAGGATAGGCCGCGCCGGGAAAATTACTGCCAGACAAACTTAAACTATCAATGGAGCCTGTTCCAATAAACGGATTCACATACTTTGTAAAATCCTTCAATTGCTGTGCTTCTGAAGTCTGAGACAACAGTAGAAATAAAGAAACAGTCCAAAAAATGCGTGAAATCATATTTACTTGTTTTTTATTCTGAACAGACTTATCAATTTCCAGATCAGGAAATACCGTTAACTATAATTTAGCTTTCTTCTTTGTAGAATAATTTGTAGAAGTGCATTCTGCGTTCCTCGTCGTAGCCTTTTTCAATGTTGTCGCGGTTTCCGTGCACGTAAACGTGAAAACTACCATCGAGCTTAATCACGCTTTTGTAAATTTTTGACTGCTTTTTTACAGCTTGCCCGGAAATGTCAAAATCGTCATTTATTTTCACTTCCCGCTCAGCCTCAAAATCACGCCTGTATTCATTAAAGGTTTCGATAACTTCAGGCGCTGCAAATACCTCACTTACAAATTCTTCCATCACGAAAGAATCATTTTCCTTAAAGAACTTCATTGATTTATTAAGCAACTCCGCTTGCCCGGGCTTGTCAATGTCAAAGACTTCAGGTAATTTGTTGGTTACAAATTCTTTGCAGAGCGTTAAAGTCTGGCTGGTCTGAAAGAATTCATCATTCCTTTGCGTGACTTTTAAAAAGCTGTCCATCCAATAGAGCGCTTCACTACTTTTACTCAGATTGTCAACTGTTGCCACTACAAATCCATTTTCACGCTCTGTATTGAAGATCAGGCAGCCCTTATCAAGCTTATTGATATTAATACCCTCTTCATGTTCAATACTGAAATTGTCATTGGTAGGATACACTTTCAAAAAAGTTTCCCGGGATTCTGATTTAAACAGCCCGATTGCATCCACTTCCTCGCCATCAACAATCAGTCCGGTGATGTAGGCAGCATAAAATTCTCCGGTCCTGACTTTAGGATGGACAGAGTTTTCATATAAATGATTGGCCAGGTTAACGGAATTAAGGTAAAAACTACCGGGGTCATCAAAAATAGCGCAGGCAAAGTGATACACTTCATTCAGGTTCAGGTCTGCCTCGTGGTGCAGGTTGAAGTATTCATTTTTACCAAAAGGCGATAGAAAATACCTCATTAGCAAATCTTTAATTGCTTCGCTGAGTTGAACCGGTGCTTTTGAAAACTTTACACCTTCTTCCCGGCTTTTATTTCCTGTTTTATGAACGACAAGGCGCTCAAGTAGGGCATCATCACTTATTATCAATTAAGTACTTATAAATGATAA
>JAAXUD010000225.1 GCA_013336205.1 Lentimicrobium sp.
CAGGAATAATCCGGATTTCTTTCCCGCCACCCTGGTAAATTATAAACTTGGCGATGGTTCAGGTTCGAAATTGTTCGAGGTGTTGCGACTTGAGAAAGGCTACACCTACGGCGCTTATTCGTTCTTTATGCCGCGTACCATTCCCGGGCCGTTTATTGCAAGCTCCAGTGTTCAGTCTAAGTTTACCCTTGAATCTGTTAAGTTGTTCAACGAAATCCTGGGTAGTTTCGGCGCCTCCTATACTGCTGAAGAACTCGAGCTTACCCGGAATGCCACCATCAGGGCGAATGCCGGTAAATTTGAAACAATCAACAGTCTTATTGGAATGCTGCAGGAAATCAGCACTTTCAACCTCCCGCTCGACTTTATTAAGAAGGAAGAACTGAAAGCAGAAAAAATCACGCTGGAAGAAGCAAAAGCGCTGTATGCCAAATATATACAACCTGATAAAATGGTGTATGTTGTGGTTGGCGATGCCCGTACCCAGTTTGATCGCCTGAAAGAAGCCGGTTTAGGGGAGCCTGTACTGGTTGATATTGAAGGGAATCCTGTGAATTAACCACATCAATGGGATGTAAAATCTTTAAAAAAATGGGCCTGAAATCGGGCCCATTTTTGCTTTTTAAGGAGATAGAGAGATCGGGTTTTACTGGATAAATCAACCGGAAATCTTCTTACGGTCAACCCAAAACATAAATCCCATCAGCAGAATTATGCTGATTACTGCCCTGACCGTATAAATGATGGCCAGCCCGCCTTCTGTAGAAAGTAAAGCAAGTACTGAAGCCAACAGCATTCCGCCCCAGATCAGGTAACTTTCATTATTTTTACCAGTGTTAATCATACGGCTGATTACCGGAAAGTAAGCAATTACTAGTATTCCCTGCACCAGGATATTTGTAATCAGGTGGTTTTGGGTGAAGAACCAGAATATCAGAATCAGTAAAACCACCAGCAGGCAGCCGAGGTCAAACTTATTGAAGCGGGTGCTGCGATCGCCAAAAAGCAAGATTGAAATGGTGACTGAGCTGACGAAAAATAAGTCGGTTGTGTTCAAAACATTGTCCCACAAACTATGTGTACCTTCTTTCATATAGGTCAGCAGGCTGATGCCCACAGCCAGCGTGAAGAAAGCCCACATGGCCAATGCTGGCTTTATCTTTTTATTATAGATCAGCCAGTAATAATGGGCGGCAATTGCGAAGTTCAGTATTGAGACACCGTAAATGGAGATAGTTTTCAAAGTTGCAGGATTCAAGGTTAGCGCTTTCAGCAAAGCAGGGTTTTTCAGTTAAAGTTGCAATGATCTTGCTTTATGCCTGAAATATGATGTATCTCATTTTAATTTAACAGGTCAGGAAGTTTTATCATAGCCATTTTGTCCGGCATCTTCAATTTTATCAATAACTGTTTCGACGGTCTTTTCCAGTTCGCTTACAGACCCGTCGTTGTTGAAAATAAAATCTGCCATTTCAATGCACTTGCGCAGGTTCTGATGGTTAGGATTATCAGAGTTCATTTCGCGTGCTTCATTTTCGATGAAGGTATCGTAACTGATCAGATCGGTTTCCGATTGACGCTGTGATATCCGGGTAAACCGTGTGCGAGGGTCTGCATCCACGGCTAACAGATAAAAATTACCTTTGGCCTTGAGCGAAACAACTTCACCGGGAGTGCGTATGCTTTCAATTATACAACTTGTGCCGGTGGCCGATGCTTCTTCATAGAGACAATCAACTATATAGCTGGGTGAATGGGTGGCCCGCAGATCGTTGGCAACCAATACCATGCTGTCGCGATTTACGGCTAATCCACGCCTGACAATTTCTTCACTGATAAAGCCGCGCACCGAAAAATGCCTGAATCCCTTTTCCCTGACGAGAAAATCAACGATTGTTCCTTTGCCGGCGCCCAGGGTTCCTGTTATTCCGATGATCAACATGATTAAACTATAGGTAAATATTCGACAAAGGTATCAATAAACCTAAATCTGACATTAACAGAAATGCTTTTGAAACATTACAGAAGCAGCAGTATGTCTTTTAACTCCTGTAAACCGCAGGAAATTGAACTGAATGACAAGCGTAAATGAAAGAGCTGGGTTTGCCGTCATTAAATAATATTGCTAAGATAACACAGGCAATAGATTAAACAAAACCGCAAGTCCAATTATTTTGGACTTGCGGTTGCGGTTAAACAAACAGCAAATGCTATTTTACAGCGAACTTCTTAACGGCGCTTCCTTTAACGGTTTCAACCTTAATGAAGTAAATGCCATTCATCAGATTTTCAACGTTGAGCTTGTATTTATAATCATCAACGCTGACTCTGAAAACTTCAGTGCCGGTCATATCAGTAACTATCAGCAGCCCGATTTTTTCAGGTGATTCGATCTGCATTTCGGTGCTGGCAGGAACCGGATAGAGGTTGAGTTGCTGTGACAGGTTATTGTCACCAGTTCCCTGAGGGCCAACCTGGATATAAGCGGTCTTGGTTTCTGTATCCTGGGCTGAGCCATTACTTACTGTCAGTGATATGGTATAAGAACCATTGGAACCAAATGTATGGGACGGATTCTGCAGGGTAGAAGTTGAACCATCGCCAAAATCCCATGACCATGAAGTTATTGTTCTTTCAACCTCAACAGGTTCAGGCAGTACTTTTGCGGGCAACTTATCCCTGAAAGTTCCGGGAACGGCTTCCTGTATTACATTGCGTATGGTAACCTGTCCGGTGGCGCCGTTGACATCACAAACATACCAGTAAAGACCGGTTCCGGAAGCAGGTACCTGCAATGTATAAAGCAATCCTGTTTGATTGTATATCTGAACAACAGCCTGAGAAGTAGTAATGGATGGGCTTTCAGTGTAATTATGAATATAATACTGATAAGTGCCGTTATACATCTGGTAAATGGTCATTGTTTCAGGGCCATAGCTATCGGTATCATCGAAATCGAGCAGGGCAAAAGGTGCGACATTGGCACTGCCTTCATTTTCATAAAAAACGTGGTAGGCCTGTCCTTCAATTACCGGGGTATTAAGATGAGAATCAAGGTCCTCAGGTGCTATTCCCCAGTTAAGTACAAATCTCATATTGCCTGCTGCCAGGGTAGGCGACAGGGAGATATTGAGGATTAGCGAGCCTCCGTCAGGGATAATCACCTGGTTATTTGAGTAGGTGATGTAGCCGGTCTGGGAACAGGTCACGGTGTTGGCATTTTCAGTTGAACGGTCGGTAAAAGTTACCACAAGTGGCGCAGCACCTGAGGTCAGACTGGCATTAAAGTTAGCAACCAGCGCTCCCAACGGAATATTATTAATGGTATAATTCCCCTGACTGTCGGTAGTAGCGGATAATCCTGCAACACTAACCAGCGCACCTGCAATTGGGTTTCCATTGACAGCATCGGTTACCTGGCCGGTTAATGTAGCGTTTCCAGTGCTTCCACCTGTTACAGTAATATAAGCGGTTTTGGTTTCAGTATTGAAAATGGAACCATCACCAACGGTAAGACTGACTGTATAAGTTCCGGCTGTGGTATAGGTATGTGATGGATTTTGCTGGGTACTTGTGCCGCCATCGCCGAAATTCCATTGCCATGAAGTGATGTTTTTGGGATTTAACGGGCCTTTGTTTATTGGTTTGACTGGCATAGGATCTCTAAACGTGCCGGGCGCAGCTTCCTGAATCACATTGCGGATTGTCAGTTGCCCATTGGCTCCGTTAACATCGCATACATACCAATACAGGCCTGTGCCGGAAGTGGGCACCTGCAGGGTTTGCAGCAGTCCATTATCATTATAGATCTGTAAAACAGCCTGGGAGGTTGTAATATCAGGTGAGGTAGAATAATTATGAATGTAATACTGGTAAGTGCCATCAAATAGCTGGTAAATAGTCATGGTTTCCGGGCCGTAACTATCCGTGTCATCGTGATCAAGTGCTGCATAAGGCGCAGATGTGGCGCTGCCCTGGCTTCCATAGAAGATGTGGTAGGGCGTGCCTTCTATGGATGGCGTATTTAAATGAGAATCAAGGTCATATGGTAATTGACCCCAGTTGAGTACAAACCGCAGTGAGCCTTCAGCCAGTGTTTGTGACAATGAAATATTCAGGTTCAGTGTTTGCCCGGGTTCAATAATAACCTGGTTGTTGCTGTAGGTTATGTAGCCCGTTTTTGAGCAGGTTACCGTGTGTGCACCCTCCGATGACTGATCGGAGAATACTACATTCAGCGGAGCCTCTCCCTGGGTAACATTCGCATTGAATTCTGCATTTAATGTTCCGGCCGGTACATTCACAATTGTATAATTGCCCTGACTATCGGTGATGGCACTTAATCCTGCGATGGTTACAGTGGCACCTGGTATCGGGTTTCCGTTGAAAGCATCCGTTACCATACCTGTTAAGGTTGAATTTCCTGTACTTCCACCAGTTACTGTAATATAGCTGGTTTTGGTTTCAGTATTTGAAATGGAGCCATCACTAACAGTCAGGCTAACCGTGTAAGTTCCGGCCAGGGTGTAAGTATGCGTTGGATTTTGCTGGGTGCTTGTACCACCATCGCCAAAATTCCACTGCCATGATGTAATGTTTTTGCTGATTAAAGGATCTTTATTAGCTTTCTTTTCCGGTAAAGGATCTCTGAAAGCTCCCGGAGGGGTTTGCTGAATCACATTACGGATGGTTAACTGTCCATTCGCGCCATTCACATCACATACATACCAATACAGACCAGTGCCGGAAGTGGGCACCTGCAGGGTCTGCATCAATCCGTTATCATTATAAATCTGTAAAACTGCCTGGGAAGTAGTAATATCAGGTGTGGTCGAATAATTATGAATGTAATACTGGTAAGTGCCGTCAAACATCTGATAAATAGTCATTGTTTCCGGGCCATAACTATCGGTATCATCGTGGTCAAGTGCCGCATAGGGCGCAGCGGTTGCACTGCCCTGGCTTCCATAGAAGATGTGGTAGGGCGTGCCTTCTATGGATGGCGTATTTAAATGAGAATCAAGGTCATATGGTAATTGACCCCAGTTGAGTACGAACCGCAGTGAGCCTTCAGCCAGGGTTTGTGACAATGAAATATTCAGGTTCAGTGTTTGCCCGGGTTCAATAATAACCTGGTTGTTGCTGTAGGTAATGTATCCTGTTTTGGAGCAGGTTACAGTGTGCGCGCCCTCCGATGACTGATCGGAGAAAATTACATTCAGCGGAGCCTCTCCCTGGGTAACATTCGCATTGAATTCAGCATTCAGCGTTCCGGCAGGTATATTGTTAATGGTATAATTGCCGCTGTTGTCGGTTGTAGTGCTTAATCCGGCAATAGTTACTGTTGCCCCCGGAATTGGGTTTCCGTTAAATGCATCGGTTACCTGCCCGGTCAGATTATTGGTTTGCGTCGTGGTTGTGGTGAAGTTAAAGTCATCCACCATAAATATAAAAGCGTTATCAGAAACACATTGTATACCAACGTATATCGTTTGCCCATTATAGGCGTCAAGGTTAAAAGTCTTTTGCTCCCAT
>JAAXUD010000751.1 GCA_013336205.1 Lentimicrobium sp.
TTCATCGAAATTCTGAACTACGCTGTAAACCATTCCAAGACTATATTGGGCATTGGCCCAGGATACAGAATCGTTATTACTAAGGTGAGTGCCTACTTCCTGATTCAGATATCCTATGGATGCTATGTAATCACCTGATTCAAAAGAAATTCTGGAAAGTTGTTTTAAAACAGATGCCCTGACAACCGGATCGGAAGTCTTTTCAAGAATGAGCTTCAGGCTATCAGACTTTTGCAATGGCGTATCGCTGGCAAAAGCCAATACGGCAGCCATAAAGCCCAAAACCATGGTCAATCTGATTAATCTCATTCCGGTGGCTAAAAAGTCAACCAAATTAGTTAATTTGTAACATTATTTGACATTGTTTCGAACGGGTGTTCATTATTAAAATCAGGGAGGTAATCAGAGGCACTTTCCTGATCCTGAATCCACCCATGGTTGAGGTCAAGTCTTTCCATCTCATTAATTACATCACTGTATTCATTAACTGTAATAGTACGTCCTAAAAAGGCATGATTCTTCACTGCAGGCATCGGATGATACTGCGACATGAGCGAAACATGAACTTTTGTTGAAAGTTCTGAAGCGATAAACCGAAGTACATTCAGGCTGTTTTCGATTTGCCCGGGAATAATAAGATGTCTGATAATCAAACCACTGATAGCCTGACCATCTTCATCAATAATAAGGGGAGCTCCTTTTTGTCTGAACATTTCTTTTAAAGCCTTTTCTGCTACTTCAGGATAATCCCGAGCATCCGACAGCCCCCCGGCAAGATTCGAATCAGAATATTTGAAATCCGGAATATAAACGTCAATTATACCTTCAAGGTTTCGTAAAACCTCAACTTTATCGTAAGCATTTGTATTGTAAACGATTACAGGCCTTCTCCCGCTAGAATGCACTGCCTCAATAATTGCAAGCATCTGGTGGATCATATGAGAAGGAGATACAAATCCCAGGGCTTTACAACCTGAGTCCAATAATTTAATTATCTGACTAACAGCTACTTCAAGAGTTATAGAAGGAAAATTGACTTTATTGGAATTCGTGCTTATCTGACAATTCTGACAATAGACACACTGCAGATTGCAACGATTAAAAAAGACATTACATATACCAGAACTTCCACCTACCGGTGGCTCTTCTCCCCTGTGAAGGCATATAGACGCAATTTCCAGACCAGGTCCGGCATTGCAGTACCCTTTTGCATCCGAAAACCTGTCAGCACCGCAATTGCGCGGGCAAACCGAACAATTTGTCAGTTCCTGGAGGTATTTTTTAGTTAAACCAGTATCAGGTAGTTTCATTAAGTAACGCAGTAACGTGTCGAATTACAGGCTGTCCGCCTGTTTTCTCATTGTCAGATATTTATATTTTTTAATTGTAAAAGTAACCCGTTAAATATAGTTTTTTTGATGTTTTTGCCATTTATTCTAATTATTCTGCCTCTTAGGGCACTAAAAGAAACAATTTAACCATTTAACGTTAAAAAAAAACAAGAAAAGAAAATTTTATCTGTAAAAAATAATCCTATTCATTGAATAAAATCTATACACTCCAGGCAAATGACAGACCAATCTCCTGCCTTGTAAAAAGATTGTAAGTATCTTTTTGTACCAAATTGCATGCTATTAAATTACATAGTTGTTGCTCCCTTTGAAATTCTGTTTCCTGCTATAGGTTTTAGCATTACAAATATTACACTAATTCCTCGTTTTTTTATACTCCTTGTATATTTTTCTAAAATAATTGATATTTGCTCTTCCGATAAGAGGTCAATATTCGGTTTAAAACTTCACTATCCCTCAACTGCTATGAAATTAAACATTATTCAACTGATAACTTTTTGTTTAATAACGGTTTCATTTTTAAATATAACTGCCCAGACAATTCAAATTCAGGGTGAACAAACCGGAACTTTGAATGCGGATACAGTTTTACTGAGCGGTAATGTTACAATACCCGCTGGTGGTACCCTTGTTTTTTTACCAGGCACAAAAGTAATTGCCACCGGTTTTTATGGCTTCAGTGTGTCAGGTGCAGTTTTAGCTCAGGGCAATATTGAAAATCCTGTTAGTTTTTCGGTTTCTGACACAGCCGGTTTTTTTAATC
>JAAXUD010000012.1 GCA_013336205.1 Lentimicrobium sp.
GGGGAAATCTCAGCTTTTAACCGGAGGATTTGACTATAAGAATGGAAGTGTGGATGCTTATGACGAATACCTGACCTCAACGGATATTGTTTACAATGAAGGAAAAATGAATACCTACGCTCTTTTTGCTCAGGATGAAGTAAAATTATACAATGACAGAATCGGAATTATTGCAGGTCTTCGTTTTGACATGGCGTCGTTTTATGAGGGCTCATTCCGGATTCAATATCCTTCGCCCGAAACGGCGTTTATGTTTGATTATCAGATGCCTGAAATGCCTCAGCAAAACTGGAATGCAATCAGTCCCCGGCTTTCGGCACAGTATAAATGGGGAAACAATGACCGGGTTTATGGAATGTATTCACATGGTTTTCGCCCATCGGTGCTTGATGACCTTTGCCGTTCGGGGAGAATAAAGGGCGGTTTTAAAATTGCCAATCCGGCTGTAAAACCTGAATATCTTAATAATTTTGAAACAGGAATTGATCTGCAAGCATTTAAAAATGCCCGCTTTTCTGCTTCTGCTTTTTACTCAAGGGGCAAAGATTTTCAGTATTATGTGAGCAACGGACAAACCATCGATATGGGATTTGGAGAAAGACCAATTTTCATAAGAGCGAACATCAGCGAAGTTGAGATTTATGGCGCCGAAGCGGAATTCAGGCTTGATATTTTGCCGGAACTCAATGTATTTGCCAATTATTCCTATACACATTCTATTATTCTCGACTATACAAAGATAGCCGGCAATGATACCATTGACCTCTCGGGCAACTATCTGACAGATGTTCCGGCAAATATATTCAGTTGTGGCGCTAATTGGAACAACAGAATCTTCAACGCCGGTTTATTCCTTCATTATACAGGTTCAATGTATATAAATGACCAGAATACAGTGGATGAAATCCTGCTATCCGACAGCTATCCGGCTTATACGACAGTGGATGTAAAACTCTGGAAAGCATTCAGAAAACATTATAAAATAGCCCTGAATATTCAGAACCTGTTCGATAAAGAATTTTACGACAGCAAATATGCTGTTTGCCCCGGCAGGTTTATAACTGCTGAATTTACAGTTAACATTTAAAAAAAAATAAGGAAATGAAGAAAACCGCTGTCTGCCTGCTTATTGCTGTGCTTTTGGGAATGCAGGTTATTAACGCCCAAACCAACGATTTTTACGATGATGCACCGCAGAATGATCTTAAAATGTCGACGCTTACCCTTGCCGGCGAAATTGCCAATCCGGGCATCGTTGATTTTTCTCTGCTCCCGGTCAGGCAACTGGTCGTTAAAGAAACTGCATTCAATGGAGAGAATGGCAAATTTGAGGGTGCCTATCAATATGAGGGTTACTCACTCTATGATATCCTGGATAAGGTAGTGCTGAAAAAGAAAAACGAAACTGAATTTCCTCCGATTATCGATCTTTATGTTGAGATTGAGAATGCTGATGGGGAGAAAATTGTGCTGAGTTGGGGCGAAATTTATTATCCGATTCACCGGCATGAGATACTTATCGCTGCAAAGGTAAGGCGCATCGTACCTTCGAAAACAAAAGACCTTTGGCCGCTTCCGGCGGATTCAAAATTGATTGTAGCTTCCGATCTCTACACTGAGCGGAACATCAGCAACCCGGTTAAGATTACGGTTAAGTCCAGTACCCTGAGTTTTAAAATAGACAGGGATATTCCGGATATGTATGCTCCGGAGCTCAAATTTTACACAGGCAGCAGGCATTTGACCACCCTGGCTGATGGAATGCTGAAAGGAAACATGGTTTCCTATGGTTCAGTATTTTATGGCCGTGGGAGGGGAATTCACGGAACCACACCTTTCAACGGTGTCATGTTTAAAAACTTTGCTGCTGAATATTATAAAATGAGCCCTGAAGCCCTGAAAACCGGTTTATTTATCGTTTCAGCGCCCGACGGATACCGTGCGGTTTTTACCTATTCGGAAATTTTCAATCGCAACGATCAGGCTGAAGTGTTAATTGTGCCGTATAACAATAAGAAAAACGAAGGTGCTTATCTGCTATATCCCGCCGCAGACTTCTTCTCAGATCGTTCCATCCGTTGCTGGAATGAAGTAAAATTTGTGCAATCGTCTGATCTCTAAATTTATATTCAATCCTTAATTGCCGGAAGTCCTGAAAAGGCTATCCGGCTTTTTTATTTTTAGTCTCCTTGTGTTTCACGGCCATTCAGCCTTTGTGGGTATAAATACCCATAGCAATTCGTTTGCCCGGAATTGAAAAGGGGTATTTAAACGGATTGCGCAGCTTTTATATGCGGTGTAATTTTGTCGGGTAAGATTTGATGATCAAAACTTACAAATTCAGCTTCTGAAAAATATCCGGGGGGAAGGCTTACAGACTGATTTTTAAAAAGGAAAATGTCTCAGGTGTTTCAATAAAGGAAAATAACAAACTATGAAAAAGATAACTTTGATTTTAGGGATATTAATATCAGTTTTTATTGCCAATGCACAATCGCAAAAAGTAAAAACCGAAAAGAGTCCGGCTCTTATGATGGGCCTTGACAGTACCCTGATAAAAATGGAATATGCCCGTTTCAATAACTACAGTGAAATGGAAACCTGGGAAAGAATATTAACTCCCAATCGCCTTGTTTATTATTGTTCAAAATCTGAAAATAAAAACCAGGTAAACGTAGCTCATATTTATGATTTTGATGAAAACGGAATCAATAACAAATACACCACGGTTGCAGCACAGGAAAAAGTCAAATTCGCCTGCGAATATTTGAACAATATTGCACTTAACAATAAATATTTGTACGAATATAAAGGCGTAAATGCCAATAATCAGGGTGTTTGGGTTTCCAGTAAAAAAATAAAAGACTTTTCAGATTGTAATTGCGGTAATGTTGAAATTACAGTAACTGCGAATATACCTCAAACTGATTCAAATGAATTAATAGGCAATTGTCCTGTAAAAGTTGGGAAATCACGTGAACTAATTACAATTGTATATGTTCCTATAGATTAGAAATATTAATTTCTGGTTTTTGGCCGGGGGGTCGTCTTTTCAGAATTAGTAGGTCTTTTAAAGTTAAGTAGGTTTATAGGGAAAATGGGGCAAATTGCCCCATTTTTTATTCCTCGTTATCATCATTAAATGCTATACTAAGCTATATACTCAGGATTTCTCTTTTTTACAGGTATTCATGCCTATTATAGGATACAGCGGGCAAAAACTTATCAGGCTGGTTAATGCGAAAACCACTGCTACGACAATCAGCACAATGCCCAGCGTTCCTGTTATTACATTTGTGAAGTAAAGTACTGCAACCAATGCTGCCAATGCAAGTCTGATAATACGGTCGGTAAGACCCATGTTCTTTTTCATTGTTTTTAATTTTAGGTTAATGATTCTGAAGCAAAGATAGGTTGATCGCAAAGCAACAAACGGTGACCTGCGTCACCAGCTATAATATTTCTATGCCATCCGAATGCTGAAGAATTTTCCCTTCTTTTTCCATTTTCTTTAACAGTCTGCTTATAACTTCTCTTGCCGTGCCAAGTTCAGAAGCGATCTGTTTATGCCTGATATTAAGGAATTTTTCACCTCTGATCTGGCATTTTTCAACGAGGTAGTCATAAATACGTTTATCAAGTTTATGATAAAGCAGGTAGTGAATTGTATCAAGCAGTTCTGCATACCTTATATTGTACTGTCTAAAAAATAAGGTATTCATAGCCGGATGATTTTTCAGCCAATCCGGCATTTTATCAGAAGGTAGGAGTAAAACTCTTGTAAAATCTTCCGTAACGGCAAAAACCCTGCTTGGTTCGTTGTTCAGACCAGCAGCAAAAGACATAATGCAACTTTGGTCTGGCTGGATGTAGTAAAGCAGCAATTCCTTTTCTTCATGCCGGCTGTAAACTTTAATCAGTCCGTTTAATACAACCGGGATAACTTTTACATACTGCCCTTCCTTCAGGATTTCTGTGTCTGATTCAAACTCCATCACTTTTCCATAAGCGATTAGTTCATCTATAAGCTCATTGCCAAGGTAGTAATGGGCTTTTCTTAGATTTGAAGCTTCTTTTAGTGTTAATTCCATAAAGTCTGATTAGTCAACAATAAAGTTATATTTTTTTATCAAGTTTCACGAAATAAATATTTATGCGATCGAGCTAACAATACTCCGTTAATATTTTTTAATCAACTGATTTGCAGGGCATTGAACAACAACACCGAATATTTATAACACATTGATAATCATCCATTTGCGTTATTGCGTCTTTGCCTGTCTGAATGCTGAGCATTCAGGCAGACAGGCCTGATTCTTAAATTTACCGGACTATCGAACTAAATAAAGTTGAAATTATAAGGATAATCATTGACCAATAGTATTTCCGGAAATAGCCATACTTTTGCCTTTGAAGAAAAATTCTATGACTGAATGTGTTCACTGCGGGCAGGACTGCGGTAAAAACCCCGTAATATTTGATGACAAACCATTCTGTTGCAACGGTTGCAGCATGGTTTATCAGATACTTTCTGACCGGAAGCTAAACAAATATTATGAGATGATGCCAACACCCGGCATCCGGCTCGAACAGGAAAATTCGGCAGGAACCCGTTATGCGTACCTGGATAATGAAGAAATCAGCGGAAAACTGCTTGATTTTTCAGATGGTGGCATTTCAAGGGTTAATCTTTTTATTCCGGCCATTCATTGCAGCAGTTGTATCTGGCTTTTAGAGAATCTGCATACCCTGCATCCAGGCATCATGCATTCGCATGTTAACTTTGTCAGAAAGGAAGTCAGTATAACATTCCGCGATACTGAAATCAGCCTCAGGCAGCTGGTAGAGTTGCTGCACACTATTCACTATATCCCGGATATCAGTTATAACAGAGAGAAAAAAGATGATCATCAGAAAGCCAACCGGCGTATGATTATGAAGATAGGTGTTGCCGGTTTTGCTTTCGGTAACATTATGCTCCTGAGCTTTCCCGATTACCTGCCGGGTGGCGAAGCCATCGATAAATTAATGGCAGGGACATTCGGAATCGTGTCGTTTATTCTTGCACTTCCGGTTATAACTTATTGCAGCAGCGACTTTTTCCTTTCGGCCTTTAAAAGCCTCCGGAAAAAAATAATCAACATCGACCTCCCGCTTTCATTGGGAATTCTGGCCTTGTTTATCGAAAGCAGCTATGAAATCTTCAGCGGTAACGGAACCGGTTATATGGATTCGCTGGCCGGACTTCTTTTCTTTATGCTGATAGGTCGCTGGTATCAGAGTCGTACTTACCAGTCTTTATCTTTTGATCGGGATTATCGTTCCTACTTTCCGATCGCGGTTACCATGCTTCGCAATGACATTGAAGAATTTGTGCAGTTGCCGGACGTTAAAACAGGCGATATTATCTTAGTCCGCAATGGGGAATTGATTCCGGTAGATTCTGTTTTACTGGAAGGGGAGGGGAGTATTGATTACAGTTTCGTAACCGGGGAATCGCTGCCGGTAAGCAAAAAACCAGGCGATTTTGTTTTCGCAGGAGGTAAACAGACTGCTGCAGCCATCCGTTTGCAGGTTGTAAAAGAGGTCGCTCAAAGCTATCTGACACAGCTCTGGAATGAAGACAGGCTTGGTGAAGAGTCTGGGGCCCAAATGCAGTCTGTTATTAATAAGGTTAGTCACTACTTTACTATTGTAATTTTAGCAATTGCAACTGTTTCATTTATTTACTGGTCATTTCAGGATATTGGAAAAGCCGTTTATATTTTTGCTTCTATTCTTATTGTTGCTTGTCCATGCGCACTGGCACTTACCATCCCCTTTACCTTTGGGAATGTAATGCGGGTTTTTGGACGAAATGGATTCTACATAAAAAATACGGCAGTTATTGAGAATCTGACGAAGACTGATACAGTCGTTTTTGATAAAACCGGTACCCTAACGCATGCCAGAACAATGAACGTAAACTGGGAAGGTGAACAGTTGTCGGAGCAGGAGCAGCAAATGGTCCGCTCCCTTGCCCGAAATTCAACGCATCCGCTTTCGGTTATTGTGAGTGAATGGCTGCCCCTTAGTCCACTCAAAATGGTTGAGAATTATCGCGAAATTGCCGGCATGGGCATTGTCGGAAGTATTGAAAATCACCGCGTAATGCTTGGCGCCCGCAAGTTTGTTGCCGGTAGTGAGATGAGTGAGGAAAGCCGCGTTTCATCGGTTTATGTTTCTATTGACAATAAACTCAGGGGATTTTTTAAACTTGAAAACAGTTACCGGGAAGGACTTGAAACTGTTATTTCAGGTTTTAAAGGGTTTCAGCAGCATATGGTGTCGGGTGATAATGATTCGGAACGTGAAAATCTGATCAAAACGTTTGGCTCTGAAAACTCACTTCATTTCAATCAATCACCCTTAGATAAACTCGAATTTATTAATCAATTGAAAAAGCAGGGGCGCAATGTTATTATGATCGGTGATGGGCTTAATGATGCGGGGGCGTTGCTCAAGGCAGATGTTGGTATTACCATTGCCGACGATATTTATCATTTTTCCCCTGCTTGCGATGCAATTTTAAAATCATCTGAATTTGGCCGTCTTCACCGTTTTATTGAATTTTCAGGAATTTCGCTGCGGGTAGTATATGCCAGTTATACCATTTCTTTCCTTTATAACATAGTTGGGCTGAGTTTCGCAGTTCAGGGCTTGCTTTCTCCGGTGGTTGCTGCAATTCTTATGCCTTTAAGTTCAATTTCGGTAGTTGCATTCGCCAGCATTTCAGTTTCAATGCTCAGCAGATTTAAAGGATTGAATTCTCATTAATTATTCTATTCGTTTGTATAAAAAAGTGGCTTATTTAGTATTTCATGTGAAGATAGTTATGGACACATGTTCATAAATGGGTTAAATAATTGTAAATCAAAATATTGTACTGCTATTTGAATTTATTCTATATTATTGGCCGATAGAATTTTTTTCTTTTGAATCAATATCTTTGGTAAAACCAAAAGTTAAATTATTCCTATGAGCGTAGTTGTTGTCCTGATAGGTTTTAGTATTCTGGTAGCAGCCGGCTTTTTGCTGGCTTTTTTGTGGGCTGTCAGATCGGGGCAATACGACGACGATGTCTCTCCCTCTGTAAGAATGCTTTTCGATAAACATATTGATAATGAGAATAATAAGTCCAACGATTCTAGTGCAAACCCAAACAATGTTTAGTTAAACCCAAGGCTTATGGAATTACAGAAGTTTTACTACGACAACAAGATTGTTAAATTGTTCGCTTACGCCACTCTTTTCTGGGGTATTGTAGGTATGCTGGTAGGAGTGCTTGCTGCGCTTCAGCTTGTGTTTCCGGCATTTAATTTCAATCTGGCTTACACAACATTTGGCCGGGTAAGACCTGTGCACACAAATGCCATCATATTCGCATTTGTGGGTAATGGGATATTTACCGGCTATTATTATTCTTTGCAGCGACTGTTAAAAACAGGTATGGCCAGCAAATGGATGTCTTACACCCATTTCTGGGGATGGCAATTTATCATTTTACTTGCTGCAGTGACACTTTTGGCTGGTTTTACCTCCGGTAAAGAGTATGCAGAGCTGGAATGGCCGATCGATATCCTTATTGCGATTGTATGGGTAATCTTTGGCTGGAATATGATGTGGACTATCCTTAAAAGAAGGGTAAAACACATTTATGTGGCTATCTGGTTTTACATTGCAACGTTTGTAACTGTTGCAGTACTTCACATTGTGAATTCTATTGAAATTCCCTGGTCTTTACTGAAGAGTTACCCTGTTTATGCCGGCGTTCAGGATGCGCTGGTGCAATGGTGGTATGGTCACAATGCGGTGGCTTTCTTCCTTACAACTCCTTACCTGGGATTGATGTATTATTTTATGCCAAAAGCTGCCAACAGGCCGGTATATTCCTATAAGCTGAGTATAATCCATTTCTGGGCACTTATCTTCCTTTATATCTGGGCTGGTCCGCATCACCTGCTTTATCAGTCAATCCCCAACTGGGCACAGTCGCTGGGTACCGTATTTTCAATTATGCTGATTGCGCCTTCCTGGGGTGGTATGATTAATGGTTTGTTAACGCTCAGGGGAGCCTGGGACAAGGTGCGTGAAGAGCCGGTTTTAAAGTTCTTTGTGGTGGCTGTTACCGCTTATGGTATGTCAACCTTCGAAGGTCCTATGCTGTCGCTGAAAAGCATCAATGCCATCAGCCACTTTACAAACTGGACGGTTGGACATGTACATATCGGAGCCCTGGGCTGGAACGGATTCCTCACTTTTGGGATGGTGTACTGGTTGTTCCCCAGAATGTTCAATACAAAATTATACTCGGTTAAACTGGCCAACCTCCATTTCTGGATGGGAACGCTGGCTATATTGTTTTACTCAATCCCATTGTACTGGGCAGGCTGGACTGAAGCTTCCATGTTCAAACAGTTTAATGAAGCCGGAGAACTGGTTTATCCAAACTTCTTACAGATTGTTTCGCAGATAATGCCGATGTACGTCATGAGAATTTTCGGCGGAACCTTGTATTTCCTCGGTGCCATACTGATGGTTTATAACATTGCCAAGACAGTAAAAGCAGGTTCCTTTGTGGCTATGGAAGCTGATGAAGCACCTGCACTTGAAAAAGAAGGTGGCATGAAATCAGGCGAAGAATTTCACCGTTTTCTTGAACGCAAACCTGTTCGTTTTATGATTCTGGCAATAGTGGCCATTCTCATTGGGGGTATTGTCGAGATTGTACCGACTTATCTGATCAAATCAAACATACCAACCATTTCAAGTGTAAAACCCTACACCCCACTCGAATTACAAGGGCGTGATATCTATGTTAGTGAAGGTTGTTATAACTGTCATTCGCAGATGATCCGTCCATTCAGGTCTGAAACTGAACGGTATGGTGAATATTCAAAGGCAGGAGAATATGTTTATGATCATCCTTTCCAATGGGGATCGAAACGCACCGGCCCGGATTTGTGGCGTGAAGGCGTAAAAACCGGACGACTATACAAGCCCGACGCCTGGCACTTTAATCACTTTATGGATCCGCAAAAAATGAATGCCACTTCCATCATGCCTAAGTATTCATGGCTTGCTGATTATGAGATTAACATTGAATCTACTCCTGCAAAAATCAGGGTTATGCAAACACTTGGCGTTCCATACCCGGAAGGTTATGACCTGAAAGCCAACGATGACCTGAAGGCTCAGGCAGAAATGATTGCAGCAGGTTTAAAGGCTCAGGGTATTGAAGTGGGAAGTAACAAACAGGTAATCGCCCTTATTGCTTATATTCAACGACTCGGCACCGATATTTCGAAACCTGCAGAAACCGCAGAAACTAAATAGACAGGAAACATGGGAATTGTAACACGTTTATTTAACGAAATTGAAGGCATTTACTGGTTTCCTTTAATATCACTGGTAATTTTCATTTCGCTCTTTCTAGTAATGGTTATTCATACCCTTACGATGAGCAGGAAACGCGACCAGGAACTGAGCCGTATGCCGCTCGATAACGATGAACAGCAAGAATTCATGAATCGAAAACATTGAAAAACACAGATTATGAGCAATACAGATGAAACAAAACTGCCTCATGGTGAACCCGAGATAGATGAGTTAACCAACGACAGATACCTGACTGACCATGAATATGATGGAATCAGGGAGCTCGATAATAAGCTGCCTGCCTGGTGGTTATATCTTTTCTATTTTACAATTGTCTTTGCCCTCGTGTACCTGGTTGGCTATCATTTAGCCGAATGGTGGCCTTTGCAGGACGATGAATATAAAAATGAAATTGCCGCGGTGGCTGAAATTAAAAAAGCGACTCCGGTTGAAACACTTGACCTTGAGAATCTGATTCCTCTGACTGCTGAGGCTGATCTGGCTGCCGGCAAGGAGACCTTCGACAAGATTTGTGTTACCTGTCATGGTAAGTTTGGTGAAGGGCTTGTTGGTCCTAACTTTACCGATATGTACTGGATTCATGGTGACTCAACAAATAATAAGGTAACAATCAGGAATCTTTATGATGTTGTCATCACCGGAGTAATTGAGAAAGGTATGATTTCATATAAAGATCAGCTTTCTCCGGTTCAGATTCAACAGGTGCTGAGCTTCATAATTTCACTTCAGGGAACCAATCCGGCAAACCAGAAAAAGCCAGAGGGTAAGAAATACGATACTTTTGGCTGATAATAGCTGGTTATAATACGATACAATGCAAATTTATTTGATGAAATGAAAACCAATGGCCAGGGATAAATACCCGGGGTCATTGGTTTTGTTCTGTTTTAAATACTTCTAAAATGAATGAATTTGAAGATAATGAATCTTTTCGCGACAGGGTTTCCACCATTGCCGAAGATGGGAAACGATTGTGGGTTTATCCAAAACGTCCTGCTGGCAAACTTTATAACTACAGGCATGTAGTTGCTTATCTGCTTCTGCTGTTTTTCTTTATCACGCCTTTCATTGAAGTAAATGGAGATCCGATAATTTTACTCAATTTCCTCGAGCGTCGGTTTATTATTTTCGGAGTCGTATTTTTTCCACAGGATTTCCATCTTTTTGTACTCTCCATGATCACATTTATTGTTTTCGTGGTCTTGTTCACCGTAATTTTCGGACGAATCTTCTGCGGCTGGATTTGCCCGCAAACCATCTTTATGGAGTTTATCTTCCGACAGATAGAATACCTGATTGAAGGCAACAACAGCCGTCAGCGGAAGCTGGATGAAAAAGCAATGGATTTCGATAAATTATGGCGGAAATCGCTTAAACATCTCATTTTTTTCCTTATTTCACTGGTAACTGTTTATTTCTTCCTTGCCTATATTTTTGGGATGGATAAGGTCCGCGAACTTGTTGCTGAGGGACCCGCTGCTCATTTGGCCGGGTTTATTGGTATGTTGGTTCTTGCCGGAGTTCATTACCTGGTATTTGCCAAATTGCGCGAGCAGGTTTGTATAATTATCTGCCCTTATGGAAGACTGCAAGGAGTGTTGCTTGACAGAAATTCCATTAATGTCAGCTATGATTACAAGCGTGGAGAACCCCGGGCTAAATACAATCCACTTGAAAACCGTGATAAAGCAGAGAAAGGTGATTGTATTGATTGCAATAGTTGTGTACAGGTTTGTCCGACAGGAATCGATATAAGGCACGGCACACAACTGGAGTGCATTAACTGTACTGCCTGTATTGATGCCTGTGATAAGATAATGGAACGTGTCCACAAGCCGAAGGGATTGATAAAATATGCCTCTGAAAGGTCGATTGCAGAAGGAACGAAATTAAAATTCAATGTCAGGATTCTATTTTACTCTGTAGTACTCTCCGGCCTTTTAATACTGATTGGCTATCTGTTTTCAATCCGCACCGACATCGAATCCACAATACTACGCATGCCCGGCTCTATGTATCAGGAATATGATTCATTGCATTATAGCAACATCTATACCATTCAGTTGATTAATAAAACCCGCAAGGATCTTCCCGTTGAATTGTCGATTGATGAATCAGAAGGTGAAATTAAAATGATGGGTGGTCCGCTGGTTGTGAATAAAGGTGATGTTGGGAAAGCTACATTTCTGCTGGTTGTTGAAAAGGGGAAACTGAAATCATCATCGACAGAAATCGAATTCAAGGTCAAAAGCGAAGGTCGTGAAATGGATAAAATTAAGGCTACCTTTGTAGGACCCAATGAATTGGATAATAAATAGTAGTTTTTCAGGAAGTCCTGTGCGTGTTTTTACGAAGGTTTTTTTCTTATTCGGTTTTTTTTGACTGAATTAATTTAACTCATAGATTATGTCCTTTAAATTTAACTGGGGAACCGGAATTTTTACTTTCATTGCTTTGTTCCTGCTTGGAATGGTCGTTCTGGTATATTTCAGCATGCAGCAGCGCAACGACCTGGTAGAAACTGAGTATTATCCCCAGGGGCTTGAGTATCAAAATCAGATAGACCGGATTTCCAATGCGGATAAATTGACTGGGAAATTCATTATTGAACAAAAGGATGAAATGTTGTTGATAAAGTATCCGGATGATTTGGCAGGGAAGGATGTAAAAGGACTGATCAATATGTTCAGACCCTCGGATATTGAAGCTGATGTTATCGATAGTCTGAAATTTGATTCCGCGCTTGTTCAGCGGATTCCTTTAGCAGAATTGAAAGCCGGGCGCTATATCGCAAAAATCAGCTGGACCATGGATGGAAAAGAGTATTATCATGAAGAAGGCGTGCGCATTGCCAAATAAGTGCGTATTTATCTGGCTTAACTTTCGAATCAGGAAGTACTGATCAACAAACAGGACGATTGTTAACTCAATATCTGACACTCAGCAAATGTTCTGTTTTTTTTTACTTTGAACTTTGATCTTTGAACTTTTTACTTTGAGCTTTGAACTTTGAGCCCACCTCCACTGCGTTGCGTCGGGTAAACTTTGAGCTTTGAACTTTGAACTTTTTACTTTGAGCTTTGAACTTTTTTACTTTTGACTTTTTACTTTAGACTTTAGACTTGATTTTCTATGTTCCTCTGGACTGCATTTTTAGTTGGCTTTATCGGAAGCGCTCACTGCGCCGGAATGTGCGGGCCTATTGCATTGGCATTGCCACTGCGGAGTGATAACTGGGCACACAGGGTGGCCGGTGGGCTTATTTACAATTCTGGTCGCATAATTACCTATATGTTGCTGGGCGCTGTATTTGGATTGCTCGGCAAAGGCTTGCATATGGCCGGATTTCAACTGTGGGCCTCGGTGATTGTTGGGGCAATGATGATTGCATTTGTTGTAATTCCTTTGTTATTCAAACAATTGCCCTCTGTCAACACCGTGTTTGAAGGTTATTCTTCAAGGTTAATGGGAGGCTTTCGCAAGTTGTTCCGCAACGGCTCCTATCCATCCTTGTTTGGCATTGGTTTACTCAATGGCATTCTCCCGTGTGGATTGGTTTATGTAGCTGTTGCAGGTGCTTTAAATACCGGAGGCGTAAGCTCAGGAGTGATTTATATGGCTCTTTTTGGAGCCGGTACCATTCCGGTGATGCTGGCAGTTTCGCTTGCCGGAACCATGATCAGCCTCAAATTGCGTGTTTTGATAAATAAACTGTCCCCCTATGTAATTGTAATTTTGGGTGTGCTTATTATTCTCAGAGGTCTTTCCCTTGGAATTCCTTACATCAGCCCCAAAGCGGAAGCATTAACTCCTGTAGTCGAGAAAGCTCATTCATGTTGTCACCCAAAATAAATATGTGATTTTGGAATTAATTTAGAATGATTATTAATACTTTTACCAAAACAAATACTGAATTATGAAAACCAGAAATTACATTGCTTTAACTATTGCAGGATTTATTAGTCTTGCAATAATGACTTCATGTGGCGGTGGTAGTAAAACCGGCACAGAATCAACTGAAGGTGATCAGGTAACTGAACAACCGGCAGAAGATGCTGCCCCCAGTGCAGAACAAATGGCATTGGGCAAAAAGATTTACGATGAGAAGTGCTTTGTTTGTCATCAGCCTAACGGACAAGGTATACCCAACGTTTTCCCAACCCTGGTAGGCTCTGATTTTCTGTTGAATCAGAAAGTTCTTGCGGTAACCCAGGTTTTGAACGGCTCTTTAAAAGTTGCTGCGAACAAAACTGTTAAATATCCGGCACCAATGCCTCCGCAGGTTGCAACACATGAAGAAGCCGTTGCTGTTATCAATTACGTCCTGAATAACTTCGGTAACAAGGGAGGATATGTTACTGTTGACCAGGTGAAAGATATAGTGATTGATCCACGATAGAGTTTCAATACATCGAATATAAGGAGGAGCTTCGGCTCCTTTTTTGTTAACAGGAAGTAATAATTTCTATCTCATATATCCGGCAAGCCTAAATTTGTTTAATTTAGTCTTTCGAAACACATTTTTAATTGTTTTAACGCAGGATATTCATCAATCTTTAAAAATAATGATCATGAAGAAGCTATTTATCGTTGCAGTATTGGTTTTTTCGGGCCTTCTGAATTTAGTTTCTGCCCAGGAATTTACCAATTTCATTTCCTGTAAAGTTGACGGGAAAGAGTATAAGGCTGAAGCCAGGAGAATGAAGATACCGGTTTCAGGATTCGAATATCTGGCGCTTGCTTCTTTTCAGGTTAGCCCGGATGTGCAGGTATGGATTCAACTCTATTATTTCTCAGACAGTCTGAAACCAGGAACTTATCCCATTATTTCAGAAGATGATATGGAGTCAGATGCCAAATTAAAAGCAAATCAGGATCGGGTCTGGGTTTTGGTCGACTATACTGAAGAGACCAAGGGACTTGGTCATGCTTTCCATGATGGTGAATCATTGAGTGGTACCTTAACCATCGATCAGGTTTCCAAAACATCCATCACCGGTAGTTTTGAAGCCTCATTAAAAGGAGTTTATTATGTGAAAAGAACAATGGCTACAGTAACCGGCTCAGGAATCAGAGGGAATCTGGAACGTAAGGCTTTTACAAAAGCTGGAGGAGGTATGGTAGCCAATGGGGGTGCCCATGATCATGACAATACAAAAAAGGACGATAAGACAGACTCCATTGTTCTTAGTGAAGGTAAATTCCACGTGGATTGGACTAAGCCGGAAAAAGAAGGAAAATAGCCGGATTGCTGGTGGTGTTTCATAACTGTATATTTCCTCAATCTGGCTTTATTTATGGAAGCATGGAATGATGGAAGCATGGAATGGTGGAATGATGGAATGATAGAAGAATACACACACAGAGATGTCTGTTTCTGAAATGGGTTATTTTTCTGAAAACAGAAATCATCGGCCAACAGCCTGAAAGGCTGAGACATCAGAGCTACCGGATAATAAAATGATACAAACACCCTGTAGGGGTGAGACAAACCGTAGAAGTAAAAATCCTTTTATTTGTTAAGGATATAGGGACGACCTATGGTGATGAACTCCTGATTGGTAAAGACGCGCAATGCTTTGCGGCTCTGACTTTGCAGAAAACAGGAGTTACAGGTTTTCGGCCTGAAGGGCTGAGACAACAGAACAACCGGGTAATAAAATGATTTAAACACCCTGAAGGGGTGAGACAAACCAAATTGGCAGAGACGCAATGCCTTGCGTCTCCTTTGCGTCATCATATCGCAATGCCTTGCGTCTCTTTTGCATCACCATATCGCAATGCTTTGCGTCTCCTCCTTACAACACAGCTTTATGTTTCCTGAAGTATTTGTATATCAGATATTTTGTTCTATAGAATCACATCCAGGCATAAAAACACCATTACAAAGAAATAATAGACATTGATCCTGATAAACGAAGACCTGAATGCAATATCATCTTTTGAAGGTCTTATCAGACCAATAAACGTAAATACCAAAATGACAGATAATATCCAGAGTAAGTATATGATTGATGAATGATTAAACTGGTAAAAACCAGGTAACATAAAGGCCGCTACTGCTGTGGCCACAATCCAGATAAAAGTGAGGCGGCGGATCTGTAGCGAAGTAAACTTCATGGTGAGTGATTGCAAACCGGCCATTTCATATTCATGTCCATAGCGCAAAAGCAACAACCAGAAATGAGGGATCTGACCAATAAAAAAGAAGAATCCCAGCGCAATGGCAACAGGACTTGAAATTGAGCCACCTCCTGCTACCCAGCCAATGAGTGGGGGCAATGCTCCTACAATTCCTCCCGGCACTGCTGCAAAGGCCGATTTGCGCTTCAGGGGTGTATAGATTCCATTGTACCAGAAATAGGTTAGTAAGCCCAG
>JAAXUD010000013.1 GCA_013336205.1 Lentimicrobium sp.
GTAAATATTTTTTACACTTATATCTAATTATATGCATCTAATATATAGTATTGATTTACAATATTTTAATGAATTTGTATCATAGAATAATAAATTATTTTTGGTCCAGAGTAAATATTTCTTCATTTTTACTTGACTTTCGTATTTCAAATACCTTACATTTAAAAAAATCGTCAGGATTGATATAATTTTTTTACAATGAAAGCCACCCGTTTAATCACCGTTACTCTTCTTCTGACCTTGTCGGGATTGTGGTGTTGTGGTCAGGTTAGGGTTATCGGACATGTAAGTGCTGAAGTAGTTGAGTCGGTTTCGGCCAGAAGCAATGGAAGTATGAGCATGAATTTTAACGGGCAGCAATTGAAAAAATTCAATCTTGGCAATTTCAGTATTTCAGGAACGGCATCATCAACCTGTACTTTGGTACTCGACAATGCCAGCATCAAAAATAGTAAGGGTGAATCCTTTACTATTCAAACTGCCACTCCTAACAGAGAAAAATCGCTGGTTGCCGACCAAAAAGGAAATCAGTCACTTGATTTGGTAGCCGGCACATCTGAAATACTCGCAAACGGCCAATATCAAGGCAACTACGGGGTTACATTTGCCTATAACTAGTTTTGGCTTCCTTTTGAAACAATCAGCTGCTTTCCCATAATTTGGAGGCAGCTGATTTTTTTATAAAAGATGGTTTACTCTTTTGCAAAGCGCTTATTTCAACTCTTTACTTAAACCGGATTTCAGGTGCCCTCTCTGAAATTCATATAATAATCGTATTCTGTATTGATATTAACCAGGATCCTTGCATCATTTGTTTCAACCTTACAGAGGGCAAACTGCTGAAGAAATAAATCGATTCGCTCTCCCTGAACTTTAGTGCTTCTGATTGATTTACAAACTTCCGGACTCAAAAGAACCGGATGTCCGGATCTTCCGGAAAAAACCGGAAGAATTACACCGGCCAAGTCTCTGCTTTCGAATAATAGATTTAAGACATCCTCACTCACAAATGGATTATCCACATTCTGAAAGAACACACTGTCGCCTTCAGCAATACATTCCAACCCGGTTTTTAAAGAATGAAAACGGCCTGTTTCAGGGTGCCGGTTAACTATAACACTAACTTTTTCAGGAATATACAGTTTCTCGCTTTTCATTAAATTAAATAATTCCTGGTTAACTACAACAACTATTTGATTGACGTTTGCTTCCATATAGACGTTCACTATTCTTTCCAGAAAAGTAACATTGTGGTCTCCGAAAGGAAGCAATGCCTTATGCCTTCCCATACGACCTGAACTGCCGGCTGAAAGGATTACACAGGAAATACGGGCAAAAGCGCACATACTTGACTTAATTTTTTACTTTTACAAAAGTAAATATTTAAAACTGCAAGGCATGGTCCATTCCACAGCATTTTCAACCATTCCAATCAACAAGCTCTACAGCCTGATAGAATCAGAATACAATACCAGAAGAGAAATATTTGGAATACCTGAGGCATTGTTCTTTAAACCCGGTTTGCATACCTGCATAGGTATGGAAATATTTGGTCATAAGCTGAATACGCCGGTTGGTGTGGCTGCAGGACCTCATTCGCAAATGGCCCAGAATATCATAACAGCATGGCTTTGCGGCGCCAGCTATATCGAGCTTAAAACCATTCAAACCCTCGACGAACTGGAAGTATCAAAGCCATGTATTGACATGCAGGACGAAGGCTACAATTGTGAATGGTCGCAGGAATTACGCATCAAGGAATCATTTGGGGAATACCTGAAAGCCTGGATAATAATCCACCTGTTACAGCATAAATTCGAATGGAAGAACACACAAACCGGAGGTTTTATCTTTAATATGAGTGTCGGCTATAATTATGAAGGCATCCTGAAAGAGAATGTTCAGTGGTTCCTTAGTCATATGAAAGACTGCAGTACTGAAAAAAAGGCAATTGTTAACTCGCTGAAAAACCTCTATCCTGAAATTGAGAATATTACAATCCCTGACCAGATTTCAGACAATATTACATTGAGCACTATGCATGGCTGCCCGCCCGATGAGATAGAGAAAATCGGGCATTATCTGCTCAGGGAAAAGAAACTACACACTTTTGTGAAGCTCAACCCTACGCTTCTGGGAAGCGAGGAATTGCGGGAAATACTCAACAACAAGCTCAAATTTAAAACTACCGTTCCGGATTTAGCCTTTGAACACGACCTGAAATACAATGATGCGCTGGGAATTATCACCCGTCTGCAGCAAACCTCTGAGAATGAGGGCCTGGTTTTTGGTGTAAAACTGACCAATACGCTCGAAAGCCTGAACCACAAAAGCATTTTTCCGCCAAACGAGCAAATGATGTACATGAGCGGAAGAGCATTGCATCCCATCAGCATCAATGTTGCGAAAAAACTTCAGAATGAATTCAATGGCAGCCTGATAACTTCTTTTTCGGCCGGCGCTGATTGTTTTAACATTAACGATATAGTCAACTGCGGACTAAAACCTGTAACTGTTTGTTCTGATTTGCTGAAACCCGGCGGCTATGGACGGCTACATCAATACATTGAAAATCTTTCCGCAAACAGCAAGGAATCAAATGGGAACGAGCTTCAGCACCTGAATGAATATGCCGATGCAGTGCTGGAAAACGAAGCTTATCAGTGCGATCCTTATACAACCAAAGACATAAAATCAGGCCGCAAGCTGGGGCTTTTAGACTGTATTCATGCACCTTGTGTGGATGAATGTCCGACCAACCAGGACATACCGGAATACCTATATTATACATCAACCGGTGATCATCAGAAAGCTATTACCGCTGTTCTGGCAAAGAATCCATTCCCGAATGTACTTGGCTCGGCCTGCGATCATATTTGTCAGACAAAGTGCACCCGTATTAATTATGACCAGCCGCTCAAAATCAGGGACATCAAGTTGTTTGTAGCAAAAAACGGCCGGGAAACTGAAATTTCAACCGCGCCGGACAATGGAAAGAAAGTTGCCATCATCGGCGGCGGTCCTTCTGGTTTATCCTGCGCTTACTTTCTGCGGCAGGCAGGATTTGCGGTTGAGCTCTTTGAGTCAAAGGCTGCGGTGGGCGGCATGGTGTATGATGCCATTCCGGGCTTCCGCATGAAGATGGAGTTGCTCGACAAAGACATTGAAAGAATCAAAAGGCTGGGTGTTATTATCCATTACAATTCGTTTATTGACCGGCCGGCTTTTGAAAACATGCGCAAAAATTTTGACTTCGTTTACATCGCAGCCGGGGCACAGCGGTTTAAATCGCTACATATGCCCGGAGAAGATGCTGCCGGCGTGCTGAATGCCTTTGATTTTCTGAAGAATGCAAAAGCCGGCAAAGCCTCAGATTCCGGTCAAAATATTGTGGTGCTGGGTGGTGGCAATACAGCCATGGATGTGGCACGAACCGCCAGGCGACTGGCCGGAGCGACTGCTTCGGTTAAGGTTTTATATCGCCGCACCCGTGCCGAAATGCCAGCTGACCGCGAAGAAATTGAAGCACTGTTGTCAGAAAATATAGAGTTGGTTGAACTGCGCTCCCCTGAAAAAATCAATGTGGCCGATGGCCGGATTGTTTCTTTATCCTGTTCCAAAATGAAGCTGGAAGCCGCGAAACCCGGTGAACGACCGGTTCCGGTTAAAACAGATGATGGACTGATTGATTTTCCGGTTGATACCCTGATCCCTGCACTCGGCCAGGAAATTGACATAGACTTTGCCATCACCGAAGACCTTAAAACACGGAAGAACTCTTACGAAACAATGCTGGATAATGTTTTTATCGGAGGCGATGCATTGCGTGGAGCAGCCACCATCGTAAAAGCGGTGGGCGACGGTCGAAAAACAGCCATTCAGATTGGCGCCAGGGCCGGCATCATCCTTCCCTCAGAAGCCTTGCAATCAGAAAAAAACATCTCAAACAGGGAGTTGATTCTCCGTAAAGCGAAGCGAATCAACCTAAACCATGCTATTGCCGGATTTCAGGCTGAACTCAACAGTGAAACAGCCCGGGAAGAAGCTTCACGCTGCTTACTTTGTAACGAAGTTTGCAATATTTGCGTCAGTGTTTGTCCGAATCGTGCCAATATGTATTACGAGTCAGCGAAATCTGAAATCCCTGTATGGCAGATTAAAGTTACAGGAAAAGAAACCCACATCAGTCAAAGCGGCACTTTATCTGTCGAACAGAAAATTCAGGTACTGAATATTGCCGATTTCTGTAATGAGTGTGGCAATTGTACTACTTTTTGCCCGACTTCCGGTATGCCGTTCCGGGACAAACCAAGGTTTTGCCTGACCGAAAAAAGTTTTAAGCAGACCGATAATAGTTATCTGCTTACTCAGTCCCACTCACAAACAATCCTTCAACACAGAAGCGGAAATGAAGTAAGTAAACTTATAAAATCTACCTCGGGCTATCAATTCAGCAACAGCCGGCTTGAAGCAGATTTTTTTCTCAGTGACTTCAGACTTACATCCTGCAAGATGCAGGACAATGCGACAACCCAGACTGATTTAATGCAGGCAGCTGTTATGAAATTTCTGATCGACAATGTAACAGCGCCTGGCTTAAACCTGGTGGCAGAATCTGACTAATTTTTATTGAATCCAACCTATCTTTGCTACATAAAATTTCTGACATGATTTCATTAACTGACCACATTGTTAATCCTGCTGCAAGGCAGAAAGCCATTGAGCGTTTCCGCGAAAAAGGAATTGTATTGCCCACCTTTGCCCAGATGAGAAATCCGGAACTGGTGCCCGAAAAAATTAAAGAAAGCCTTAAAAATATTGGCCTTTGGGACCTTCACCCGGCCAACCTTTTCAGGATTACCTGGAAAAATGAGCCTGTTGAAAAAGGCGGTTTGTTTGGAGGTGTAAATTATATTGAAATCCCGGAAGCGATTAGCGGTGTCAAAACCCGGATTATCATGCTCATTGGAAAATACTTCCCCACGGGTGCCCATAAAGTTGGAGCCGCTTATGGATGCCTTGCTCCGCGCATTATCAGCGGCGAGTTTGACCCATCATATCACAAAGCGGTGTGGCCTTCAACAGGAAATTATTGCCGGGGCGGAGCCTTCGATTCTTACCTGATGGGCGTTACAGCTGTTGCTATTCTTCCGGAGGAAATGAGCAAAGAGCGCTTTTCATGGCTCAGGGATATCGGCGCTGAAGTAATTGCAACGCCCGGCTGCGAATCAAACGTGAAGGAGATTTATGATAAATGCTGGGATATCCGTCGCAACCGACCCGATTGTGTAATTTTTAACCAGTTTGACGAGTTTGGAAATCCCACCTGGCACTACAATGTTACCGCTCCTGCAATTGAAGAGGTATACAATTCCGTTAAATCGGCAAACAGCCAGCTGGCTGCCTATGTTTCAGCTACCGGGTCAGCCGGCACCATTGGCGCAGGAGATTATCTGAAGAAAATTCATCCACACATGAAGATTGTAGCTTCGGAAGCACTCCAGTGCCCAACCTTGCTTAACAACGGATTTGGCGGACACCGGATTGAAGGCATCGGCGACAAGCATGTCCCCTGGGTGCACAATGCCCGGAATACCGATATGATCACCGCCATTGACGACGAGGATTGCATGCGTATTTTCAGACTGTTCAATGAACCGGAAGGATTGGCTTACCTGAAATTGTGCGATGTAGACCCTTTGCTGGTTGACAGGCTTAACCTGCTGGGCATCTCCTGCATCGCCAATATGCTTTCAGCCATTAAAACCGCGAAATATTATGAAATGACCAGCGACGATGTGGTGATTACCATCGCAACCGACTCGGCTGAAATGTACACATCCCGTTTGTCAGAGCTTACGGAAGAAAAGGGGACTTATAGTGAGTTGCAGGCAGCCAAAGACATGGAAAAGTGCATACTGGGCCAAACCACCGACCACCTGAAGGAGTTGACCTATTATGATCGCAAAGCCATTCACAACCTGAAGTATTTTACCTGGGTTGAACAACAGGCCCGGGAAATCGAAGATCTGAACCAATTGTGGAATGACAGAAATATCTGGGAGCAACAGTTTAACCAGGCTGCGCGCTGGGATGAGATGATAGAAGAGTTTAATGAGGAGACAGGGGTGTTGAAGAAGATGTAAAGAATTTCTAATGTCTAATTTCTAATTTCCAAATTCCATTTTCCAATATTGGATTGTGGATTTCAATTTCATTTCTTCATTCGTCATTCGTCATTCGTAATTCGTCATTTGTCAATCGTCATTCATTTTCACATGGCAAACAAATTCACCTATCAATGCAGCGATTGCGGCAAGCAGATTCCGGCCGGCGGCATTGTTTATACCTGCCCGGATTGCAGAGCAAAACAACAACCGGATCAGCCTCCGCTGGGCATATTAAGGGTTGTTTATAATCGCGATTTAATCGGAAACCGGTCCTTCACTGCTTTACAGGGAAATCAGTTCCTTGAACTACTGCCATTGAATAACCTGCAAAGCCTGCCCAATCTGAGGACAGGAAATACGCCTCTGTATGAAATAGAAAAGCTGGATGGAATCCCTTTAGATCATTTGCTTTTCCTGAAAGACGATTCGCAAAATCCGACTTTTTCATTTAAAGACAGGGCTTCTGCAATTGTCTCGGCGTTTGCCAGAGAGAACGGTATTGACACCATTGTTACGGCCTCAACGGGAAACGCGGGCTCTTCACTGGCAGGAATTTGCGCTGCCCAGCGTCAGAAGGCGGTGATTTTTGTTCCGGCAACGGCACCAAAAGCCAAGCTGACCCAGATTCTGATGTATGGAGCCTTGCTGGTTCCGGTAGATGGAAATTACGACAAAGCCTTCGACCTCAGCATTGAAGCCACCGAAAAATATGGCTGGTATAACCGCAACACAGCCTATAATCCTTTGACAATCGAAGGCAAAAAAACGGTCTCCTTTGAACTTTTTGGCCAGATGAATCAGCAACTTCCCGACAGAATCTTCGTTCCGGTTGGCGACGGCGTGATTATTTCAGGTGTTTATAAGGGATTTGAAGATTTGCTGAACCTGGGAATTATTGAACAGATGCCGGTTATTGTTGCTGTTCAGGCCGAAGGAAGTTCTAATATCATTGACAATCTGGACCAAAAAGTATTTCACACCTCCCCTTCTTCAACCATTGCCGACAGCATATCGGTTGACATACCCCGCAACTTCCGGATGGCGGCTGATTATTTGATGAAATACAAGGGCGAAACGGTGAAAGTGTGTGACACTAAGATACTCGAAGCCTCTTCCATCCTGGCCAGGAATACCGGAATATTTACCGAACCAGCGGCTGCGGCAGCCTTTGCGGGATACCTGTCATTCCGGCAAGCCAATCGTTTGCCGGATGACTCACGCAATGTGGTGCTACTTACCGGTAGCGGCCTGAAAGACCTGAACGCTGTGCAGACATTGCTGGATATTCCGGCAGCGGTAAAATCCGACATGGCTTCAGTGGAACTGTTTTTAAAAGGAAAAATACAGGCTTAAATGATACAATTCAGACTGAACGGCGAAACAATATATTTTGACGGCAAACCGGAAACCAGGCTGCTGCAATTTCTGAGACTTGAAAAGAAGATCACCTCGGTAAAAGACGGATGTTCCTGCCAGGGAGCCTGCGGCGCCTGCATGGTTGAGATCAACGGGGAAGCAAAACTGTCGTGCATGACTCCCCTTGCGAAACTTGAAAATGCCAATGTAAATACGCTCGAAGGAATTCCCGATGAAATCAGGGATGTGATTGCCACGGCTTTCGTGGAAAAAGGCTCCGTACAGTGTGGGTTTTGCACGCCCGGGTTCCTGATGCGGACAAAAATTCTATTGCAGAAAAACCCCAATCCTACCCGTGAAGAGATCAAACAGGCGCTCACTTTGAACCTCTGCCGGTGCACTGGTTATGTGAAAATTATTGACGGAATTGAAGAGGCCGCCATCCGGTTATCCTTGAAAAATGAGTCTGACAAGCCGGAAATTCCCGGACACGTCGGAACTTCCTACCCAAAATATGAAGCGTATGAGATGGCCGTTGGTCAACGAAAGTTTGTGAACGACCTGGAATTTAATGGAATGCTTTATGGCGCGTTGCTGTTTTCGGAACATCCGAGAGCCGTTGTAACTGAAATAGATACGAAAGTTGCAGCAGAACTACAAGGCGTTATCCGGATATTTACTGCCGATGATATTCCCGGCGATCGCTATGTCGGACTTATATATAAGGATTGGCCGCTGATGGTCGGCATAGGCGAAACCACCCGGTATATCGGCGATGTATTGGCCGGCGTTGTTGCTGAAACAGAAGAAATAGCGCGGCAGGCCGCCCGGCTGATCAAAGTTGTTTACGAAGTACTTGAACCTGTTACCGATCCGCACGAAGCAATCAAACCCGGCGCTTCACCGGTCCATTCCCATCATGACAACCTGCTGGAAACCTGCAAAGTATACAGAGGAGGCCATGCTGATGAGATCATCACCGGTTCTGCTTTTGTAGCATCAGGAATTTACCAGACCCAACGCATCGAACATGCCTTTCTCGAAACAGAAGGTGCGATAGCAATGCCTGACAAGGACGGAATACATCTCTACTCCAATGGCCAGGGCATATACGTTGACCGCAAACAGGTTGCCTCCGTCCTCGGATTGCCGGATGAGAAAGTCAGGGTTACCCTGGTTTCAACCGGTGGTGGCTTCGGCGGCAAGGAAGATATGACCGTGCAGGGACATGCCTCCCTCTTTGCCTGGTTATTGAAATGTCCTGTCAAAGTGATTCTCAACAGGGATGAATCCATCCGCATGCATCCCAAACGGCATCCGGTTTATATGGATATGAAAGTTGGCTGTGACGAAAACGGAATGCTGACCGGTTTGAAACTCTACGCGGTGGGTGATTCCGGCGCTTATGCTTCGGTCGGCACCAAGGTTATGGAGCGGGTGGCCGGACATGCAACAGGGGCCTATCATTTCCCCTGCGTAAACCTTGAAGCCCTCACGGTTTATACCAACAATATCCCCAGCGGAGCCATGCGCGGTTTTGGAGCCAACCAGGTCGGCTTTGCACTCGAAGGTTGTATCGACGACCTCTGCAAACAGGGAAATTTCGACCGCTGGCAATTCCGCTTCAACAATGCCCTGACTGAGGGCAAAATGACTGCGACAGGTCAGGTGTTGAAAGGAGGCGTAGGTGTCAGAGCATGCCTTGATGCCATAAAACCATACTATGATAATGCACGGATAAAAGGCCTGGCCTGTGGCATCAAAAACAGCGGCGTTGGCAATGGCATGGCCGATTTCAGCGATGTGATCATTGAAATTATTTCAGAAAACGAAGTGCACCTTCAACATGGCTGGACTGAAATGGGACAAGGCGTACACACCATTGCCCAACAGGTGCTTTATCAGGAAACAGGCATCTCGCCAGCCATCGTTAAGGTTACGGTGGATTCCTCCGCTGGCATCCCAACCGGCATGACCACCTCGTCCAGGGCAACCGCTTTGCTGGGCAATGCCATCCTCGATGCCTCAAAACAGATCCGGGAGGATCTGAAAAGTCATTCATTCAAAGAACTCGCCGGTAAAACCTATAAAGGAACTTATTCTTACGACCTGACAACAAAACCCGGCGCGGATGTGAAGGATATCATCACCCATTTTGCCTATGGCTATGCTACGCAACTTGTAGTTCTGGACGAAAGCGGCAAAATAGAAACTGTTTACGCTGCCCACGATGCCGGAAAAATCATGAATCCGCTTATGTTTGAAGGTCAGGTAGAAGGCGCTGTGCACATGGGACTGGGATATGCCTTATCGGAAGACCTGCCGATGGTTGACGGGCACCTTGTTTCCACAAAAATGCGCGATCTAAAAATCTTACGGGCAAAGGATATGCCTGAAGTTGTGGTGTTGGGTGTGGAAGTCAAAGATCCGGTTGGCCCTTACGGCGCCAAAGGATTGGGCGAAATCGGACTGGTTCCGACTGCAGCAGCAGTGGCGAATGCGATGTGGGCGTGGGATGGAAAGAGGAGGTTTGAGTTACCCCTGAAGAAATGAAGTACGAATTACGAATGACGAATTAAGTGCGAAGTACGAATGACGAATTAAGTGCGAAGTACGAATGACGAATGACGAATTAAGTACGAAGTACGAATGACGAATGACGAATAAAGTACAAATGACGAATGGCGAATTAAGTACGAAGTGCAAATGACGAATGACGAATTAAATACGAAGTACGAATGACGAATAAAGTACGAATGACGAATGAGGAGTTACAAATAATAAAAATGAATAGTAATCAACCAGGACATTCATAATCAAACATTATTCTGATGAGTATTGAGAAATTGAAGCAGCGGTATAAAGATTTTGCGATTAAAGTTGCTGAATTGATTCGAGAATTGCCGGTGAACAATATCAATAACCCTTATTGCAACCAGCTCATTCGTTCGTCGAGTTCAGCGGCTGCAAATTACCGGGCGGCATGCCGGGGAAAATCAACTTCGGATTTTATCAATAAACTTAAAATTGTTGAAGAAGAATTGGACGAGGCAATTTTTTTTCTTGAATTACTAGCCCACTTCAATTCCGGATTTAAGGAGAAAATCATACTTATGATAAATGAAGGCAATGAACTGCTTGCTATTACCGTTCAATCAATAAAGACCTCCAGACTTAATCAAAATCCAAATAAAAAGTAAACAATTGAATTGCAGGAAACCAATGCCGAGATTTGAAAAACAATCCCAATTCATCATTCGTCAATCGTAATTCGTAATTAAATAAATTTCACATGTCAATCTTCTTAACCAACGGCACATACATCGATTCTGAAACACTGGAATTCACCAAAACGAATATTCTGGTTGAAGAAGGAATCGACGGAAAAATCATCCTGACTCAGGATACACAAACTGTCGCGGAAGACAAGGTGATCGACTGTTCAGGAAGATACATCACCCGTTCCTTCGCCAACGGTCATCACCACGTTTATTCAGCATTGGCCCGCGGAATGGGAGCTCCAAAGAAAAACCCGGAGAACTTCGAAGAGATTCTGCAATATGTGTGGTGGACGCTCGATAAGGCCCTTGACCCGGCGATGATCCGCTCCAGCGCGCTGGTCACGGCCATGGCCTGCGCCAAAAACGGAGTCACTTTTGCCATCGATCACCATGCTTCTCCAAATTCAGTTAAAGGTAGCCTTGAAATTATTGCGCAAGCCTTTGATGAAGTTGGCGTCGGCCATTTACTGTGCTATGAGATTTCAGACCGCGACGGACTGGATATCGCGCAAAAAGGCCTGGAGGAAACAGCTGACTATCTCTCAAAAAGACAAGGACTGGTTGGACTACACGCTTCTTTCACCGTTGGGGATGAAAGCCTGAAACAAGCAGTAGCCCTGGCCAGAGAAACAAATTCCGGCATTCACATCCATGTGGCCGAAGATCTTTCGGATGAAGCCCATTGCCTGGAAACCTATCATTCACGGGTTGTTGACCGCCTTGCAAAGGCCGGCGTACTCAACTTCCCGAAAACCATCCTCGGCCATTGCCTGCACCTGGACAACTACGAGCGTAAGCTGTTGGAGAATTCTCCGGTTTGGGTTGTGCAGAATATGGAAAGTAACCTGAACAATTCAGTAGGTCTTTTCAATTCTATGGGATTGAGCGAACGCATTATGCTGGGTACCGATGGCATGCACAGCGACATGCTCCGGAGCGCCAAAGCAGCCTTCTTTGCAGGTCATACGTTCGATTCCATTGACTATGTAGAATCTTACCGACGCTTCAGAAACGTTCACAATTACCTGAATTCCAATAACTTCAAAGGTGATGGCGATAACAACCTGGTGGTACTTGATTACGACACACCTACCCCATTTAACAGCAGTAACTTTTTAGGTCATTTCCTTTTCGGGCTGGAGTCAAAACATTTACAGCATGTGATTGCCAGGGGCAAAATCATTGTAGAAAACGGGAAGTTAACCACTGTCGATGAGGATAGAATTCTGAAAGAAGCGCGGGTTCAGGCGGAACGTCTCTGGTTAAAAATGTAACACCTTGCCTTCTTTAGTCTAACTTTGCAAAAGTTTTCAACCAAACCGGCTTGTCCAAGTCCGGATAAAAATCTGTTTCTTCATGGATATCAGTATATTACAATGGGTAGGATACCTTGCCTCCGTTATCATCGCCGCCTCAATGACCATCAATTCCATCCTGAAATTCAGATGGATAAATCTTGCGGGGGCCGTCACGTTTTCAACTTATGGATTTCTAATCGGGGCACTTCCGGTTGGATTCCTCAATGGGTTTATCGCTTTTGTTGATATTTATTACCTCTATTCCATTTATTCGAAAAAAGAAGTTTTTGAGATCCTGGAAGTCAGGGCCGACAACCGTTACCTGATGCGTTTTCTGCAATTTCACGATAAGGATATTCAGAAGTTTTTCCCTGGGTTTGCCTATAAGCCTGAGATGAATACCGTCAGTTTCTTTATTCTCCGCGATATGGCCGTTGCCGGGATTTTTCTGGCCCATCGTGAGAAAGAGCATTGCCTGGTGGTCGGACTGGATTATGTTTTACCTGAATACCGCGACTTTAAAAACGGCAAATTTATCTACCTCAGGCTTCGGGACCGCTTTATTGGCGACGGTTTTAAAAAAGTAATTGCTGAAGGAAGCAGTGAAAAGTACACAACCTATCTTAAGAAACTCGGTTTTTCGCCCAATCAGGAGGGGTTATATGAAAGGGAACTTTATTAACCGTATCATTCTGACAAAAAATAGCCTTATTTGTATAAATTTACCTCTATGGAGTCGAAATTAATCCTCAACGGCACCCTGATAAATGCCGGATTCATCCTAAAGGCTGACCTGCTGGTTACCGATGGAAAAATAGCAGCCATTGATGATAACCTTCAAAATCAGAATCCTGATTCTGATTTTATTGATGCTACCGGCAAGCTGATTTTCCCGGGGGGTATCGACCCGCATGTTCATTTTGCATTGCCCACGCCAGCTGGCCCTTCGTGCGATGATTTCCTCAGCGGAAGCCGGGCTGCCATTGCCGGTGGCACTACTTTTTTTATGGATTTTGTAACACCCGGCAGAGGGCAATCCCTGCAGGAAGCACTTGAATACAGGCTGAAAGAAACCGCTGAAAGTCAGCTGGAATGTGGCCTTCACATGGGCATTACCTGGTATGATGAAACCATTCCGGAACAGATGTGCTGGTGCGTGAAAGAAGCCGGTATCAGCTCTTTTAAGGCATACCTGGCTTACAAAGGCAGCATCGGCATTGAATATTCCGAATTGGAACAGGTGATGAAAACCGCAGCAAGTCTGGGCGCTGTGGTTTTGGTGCACTGCGAGGAAGGAGATGACATCCTGACAAAGCAAAAGGAATTCCTGAAACAGGGGAAAACAGCTCCGGTTTATCATGCACTGTCACGTCCTGCTGAAACGGAAGCTGAATCAGTAAGGAAAGTGGTTGACCTTTGCCGGAAAACAGGCTGCCGCACCTACATCGTTCACACTTCTGCAGCTCAGTCGATTGAATATATCCGGCAAGGGAAAAAGGAAGGTCTGCCGCTCTATTGTGAGACCTGTCCCCAGTATCTGCTGCTCGATGAAAGCGTCTATCAAAAACCTGCTGCTGAGTCATTGAAATATGTAATCAGCCCGCCCATCCGCAGCAAAGCGGATCAGGACTCCTTGTGGCTGGCCGTGCAGGATGGCACCATGGATGTAATCTCCACCGATCACTGCCCGTTCAACACGCTTGGGCAGAAAAACCAGGGCATGCACGATTTTACGAAAATTCCCAATGGGGCCGGAGGCGTGGAGCACCGCTTGAAACTCATTTATACTTATGGTGTGCTGACAGGAAAAATTAGCCTGCAGCAGTTTGTCGCATTAACATCAACCAACGCTGCTAAGATTCTCGGGCTTTATCCCCGGAAAGGCGAAATAGCGGTAGGTTCTGATGCCGACCTGGTGATCTGGGACCCGGATTTCAGCTCCGTAATTTCTGCTGAAAACAATATACAGACGTGCGATGAGGATATATTTGAGGGGATGGATGTGAAAGGAAATGCCTGGAAAGTAATAATCAACAGGGACCCTTTACGATAACTGAATTCCAGAGAATTATGAAGCAAAGAGTATTTGCCATCAGTGACATTCACGGGTGCTATGACCGGTTCAGAGAAATGGTTGAGCAGCATATTGTTCTCTCGAAATCCGACAAGTTGATTCTTTTGGGTGATTATATTGACCGTGGGACCAACAGCAAAGAGGTAATTGATTACATCATAGCGCTTCAGAAATCCGGATATGACGTCATTCCGTTAATGGGCAACCATGAGGCCATGCTGCTGGACGCCCTGGCAGACCCTTCAGGTGTGACGTTATGGTTTGTAAACGGCGGTCATAAAACGATGCAGAGTTTTGGTATCAGCAGATTGATTGAATTTGATCCCTATTACATTGATTTTTTTAGGAACCTAAACTATTATTATGCAGTTGAAAATTTCCTTTTTGTTCATGCAGGATTTAATGACTCTATAGAAGATCCATTCAGTGACAGGAGAAGCATGCTCTGGGAAAGCAGACAGGAATATCAGCATCCACTGCTAAAAGGAAAGACCATTATCCATGGCCATCAGACGATAAAGCTGTCGTCACTTATAGACAGCATAGATAAACATGCCCGGGTTATCAACATTGATACAGGGTGTGTTTATGCACATCCTGAAGAATACGGGAGACTTACGGCATTTGAAATAAATTCTTTTTCAATTGTTTCAATTTGAAGTATATATAAAACAGAATTTGCGATTAGCGAATCTCGGAATCTGTTTTATGGCCTCTTATATTTTTTAGTTTAGGGTTCTCAGGGGTACGCGTCAGAAGCCTGCCCGACGAAATGAAATGCAGGCGGGATAAGACGCGCACCGACTTGCCGACCTTATTCTTTTCTTCGGTTCCAGTGGTATGCGTCATAAGGTAAGACGCGCACCGACTCTACTTACCCGAGAAGATAAGATGCGCAAGGACTACCCCATATTTTTCAAAGTATTCTCCTTTTTCCTGAATTATAAAGACTCTCCAACACTTCCGCCGCATTGCTGAACTTATTGTTCAGAATCATTGCCGCAATTATGTATGGCTTGTAACCGGCCTCCTTGTATGTTTCAATCCGGTAGCGCTCAAACACGCTGGCCGCGACTTCGCCCTCTTTGCACGAAATATCTGAAATATCGGCCGGCAGACAATGCATATACAGCGCTTTACCGCTTTTGGTCAGTTTCATTTTCTCTTCGGTGCATTCCCAGTCTTTAAAACGGGCATTGTTGGCCAGACATTCCTGCTCCAGCGATTTCAGGCCCTCTTTGTCGCTGTTCTTAAGCAGATCGGTGCGGCGCTGCATCACGGCAAACGGTGCCCAGCTTTTGGGATAAACAATGTCTGCATTTTTAAAGGCTTCATCCATGCTGTTCACTACCCTGAATTTTCCGCCGGAAACAGCGGCCTGTTTGCCGGCCATTTCAACAACTTCAGGAATAAGCGTGTAACCTTCCGGATAGGCCAGATCCACCTCCATCCCGAAACGGGTCATTAGTCCGATGATACCCTGCGGCACCGAAAGCGGTTTGCCATAACTTGGCGAATAGGCCCAGGTCATCGCGATCTTCTTTCCCTTCAGGTTTTCAAGTCCTCCGTAATAATTGACCAGGTGGAGCAGGTCGGCCATGGACTGGGTCGGATGGTCGATGTCG
>JAAXUD010000752.1 GCA_013336205.1 Lentimicrobium sp.
AAGACAAATACCGAACATGCCTTCTCTGATCCATTCGAAAATTATACTGACGATCGCAAAGGTTTCGCAGAGGCCGTTGAGGCTGCAAAAAAAGCCGATGTGGTGGTAATGGCACTTGGCGAAACCGCTTTTATGTCGGGCGAATGCCGCACTTATGCCGATATTTCATTTAAAGGGCTGCAGCTTGAATTACTGCGTGAAATTAAAAAAACAGGAAAGCCGGTAGTATTGGCGCTTTTCACCGGACGCCCCCTGATACTCACCGATGCCATCGAACACACCGATGCCATCCTGAACTGCTGGCACCTGGGATCTGAATCAGGCCACGCCGTTGCCGCTGTCTTATTCGGCGACTACAATCCTTCGGGCAAATTACCCGCTTCGTTTCCATACCACGTAGGTCAGATTCCTGTTTATTATGAACAGATGAACACGGGTCGCCCTTACGATGCAAACAAATGGGTTAACAGTACAAGTTACAGGGATATTCCCAACACGCCCTTATTTGCATTTGGTTATGGCTTAAGTTATACAAGCTTTTCTTATGATAAATTGGTTTTAAGCAAGGAGAAAATTGGCTTGAACGAAAGCCTGACAGCAAAGGTCACCGTCACCAATACCGGCGATTACTCAGGTGAAGAGGTCGTTCAGCTCTACATCCGCGATGTGGTGGGTAAAGGCGTTTCCCGCCCTATGCTTCAGCTGAAAGGCTTTGAAAAAGTGATGATCGAAAAAGGGAAAAGCAAAGAAATTACCTTCGAAATCCATCCAAAAGATCTGGCATTCCTGCGCCTGGACAATAAATTCGCACCGGAAGCCGGGAAATTTGAGGTTTACATTGGTACTTCATCCGACAACCTTTCTTTGAAAGGCAGTTTTGAGTTGGTTGAATAGTATGGGATTCAGGATAATGATCCCTTTTACTTCTTACTTCATACTTCTGGTTGCTGGTTACTGGTTACTGGTTACTGGTTGTTGGTTATGGATTTCTTACTTCATTAGAAGCCTAACAAGTTAGCCTTCGACGAAAAGCCTGCCTGATTGCCCGGGCAACCAGGCAGACAGGCTCAGGCACCAGAAGGAAATCTGTTAGGTTGGTCTTACTTCCTACTTCTTACTTCAGACCTCCGACCTCCGACCTCCGTTCCGATAGCTATCGGAATCCGACTTCCATCGATCTTTGGTCAATTGTCTCACCCCTTCAGGGTGAAAAATTCATTATATTCCTCGATTGCTTTGATGTCTCAGCCCTTCAGGCTGAATGTAAACATCTCTGACTTCTGACTTCCGACCTCTGACTTCCGACCTCTGACTTCCAATTATATCTCCTCATTCATACAATAGCCAACGATGGCATCCACATGAATCCGGGTGGTATTCAGCATTGGAATTCCGGCATATTCCGGTTCGGTCAGTATCAGCGGGAACTCGGTACAGCCCAGGATCAGGGAATCGATCTGCTGCGCTCGCACCATCTTTTCAATGATCCTGATTAATAACTGACGGGTTTCATCTTTGAAAATTCCCAGCTCTATTTCACTGAATAATTTATAATTGATCAGTTCCCTGTCTTCCCTGTCGGGCACAACCACTTCAATGCTCTTTAACCGGAAGTTGTCAGCGTAAAATGAAGCATCCATGGTAAATCCTGTGCCTATCAGACCAGGACGTTTTAAGCCCCGTTTGATAGTTTCAGCGAGTGTAGCTTCCACGATGCTGATCAACGGTATGGGCGATAGACTTTTGATTTGATCGAAAAACAGGTGGGGCGTATTGGCGCTGATGGCAGCAAATTCAGCACCGGCTTTTTCAAGGCAAGCGATCTTTTCAACCAGGTAAGCTATTGCCTCCTCGTATTGCTTTGCCCGCATCATGCCCATCAGTTTACCAAGATTAATGCTGTAAATAATAATCTCAGGATAATTCATATCCCCGCTTCCATCTTTGAACGCATTGATGATTTCTTTGTAATAATCAACTGTTGCTTCAGGACCTGTGCCGCCAATGATGCCTATTTTCTTCATTTTGATTGTTATTCAATTGAACAATACCTTAGTATATTTTTATTGAAATCCTTCAGATCATTAATGGACAATAGTTGTCCATGGCC
>JAAXUD010000226.1 GCA_013336205.1 Lentimicrobium sp.
ACTTCCTGAAGCTTTTTTCTGAGCTGCAGGAAGTCTTCAGTGTTGATTATTTTAAAGGCGATGAAGATCTGTTGGTTGCTATACAGGCAAATGCTGTATCTCATTATAAAGTTGTTACCATGCTCATGCCGTTAGCGGTTACCGATTATACTGATTTTTATTCCAGTATTGAGCATGCAACCAATGTGGGCAAAATGTTCCGCGACCCGGCCAATGCACTATTACCCAACTGGCGTCATTTGCCGGTGGGCTATCACGGCAGGGCATCATCGATCGTCGTTTCCGGAACCAACATTCATCGCCCTAAAGGCCAGACAATGCCGGCTGGTGCCGAAAAACCTGTTTTCGGACCCACAGCCATGTTTGACTTTGAACTTGAAATGGCTTTTGTGGTTGGTCAGTCAACAGACCTGGGCGAGAGTGTCAGGGCTGATGAAGCTGAAAACTACATCTTCGGTTTCCTTTTGTTTAATGATTTATCTGCAAGAGACATACAATCATGGGAATATGTTCCGCTCGGGCCTTTCCTGTCGAAGAATTTTGGTTCAGTGGTTTCACCATGGATTGTTACCCTTGAGGCATTGGAGCCATTCAGGGTGCAAGGGCCGGAGCAGGAACCTGAAGTTCTCCCCTATCTGAAAACTCAAGGGCTCCGGAATTTTGACATCAACCTCGAAGTGTTTATCAGACCTGAAAACGGCCATGAAAACCTGGTATGCCGTTCCAATTTCAGATACATGTACTGGAATATCTGCCAGCAACTGGCGCACCATACCATCAATGGTTGTAACATCACAGTCGGTGATCTCTATGCGTCCGGTACGATAAGCGGATCAGAACCAGGCTCTTACGGATCTATGCTTGAGCTGACCTGGCGTGGCAGTAAACCTATTAAGCTCGACGACGAAAGTGAACGCAAATTTATCAATGACCATGACACGATGATAATCAGGGGTTATTGCCAGAACGAAGAGCTGAGAATCGGCTTCGGTGAATGTGAAACAAAGGTGCTGCCTGCCAGATAATTGATAGATATGTTTAAATCAATAGACCCTTCAAAAATTAACCACTCAGAACTTCACAAACTGATGCTGGGTGCCATTGCGCCACGACCTGTGGCATTTGCCAGTACAATTGATGCCGAAGGGCGGCCTAACCTCTCCCCTTTTAGCTTTTTCAATGCTTTCGGAGTTAATCCAAGCACCATTATTTTCAGCCCTTCGCGCAGAGGCCGCGACAATACAACCAAGGATACCTACGACAATATAAAACAGATTCCTGAAGTAGTGATTAATGCAGTGACCTACAGCATGGTTGAACAGGTAAGCCTTGCCAGTACTGAATTTCCCAAAGGTGTTAATGAATTCGAGAAATCAGGGTTTACACCGATTGCCTCAGATAAGGTGAGACCATTCAGGGTTATGGAATCGCCGGTGCAATGGGAATGTAAAGTGAGGCAGGTAATTGAGACCGGAACCGGGGGCGGTGCCGCCAACCTCGTGATCTGTGAAGTTCTGCTGGTTCATGTTAACGAAGAGATGTTGGACGCCCATGGACTGATCGATACACAACGCATTGACCTGGTGGGCCGTATGGGTGGTGACTATTATGTAAGAGCGCATGGAAACAGTCTGTTCGAAGTCGAAAAGCCCCTGTCAAAACCAGCGATCGGCATTGATGCCCTCACCGCCAGTCTGAGGAACAGCCCATTGCTTACAGGCAATGAACTTGGTAAACTTGGCTCTGCTGAATCAGTACCAACACCTCTGGAAATAGCCAGGGTTGCTGAATTGAGTGAAATAAAAGAAATTTTCGAAAATCTGATCCTGACCCATGAGGCAAAACTTGAGAAGCTTCATAATTTAATCAGAATCGCACTTTCCGAAGGCCGGAAAAGGGATGCCCTCGCTATCGGATATTTATTATAGAAGAAAATATCTACTGCAATTTTTTCTTTCACAAAGTCATTTTATAAGAATTTCCGGTTATATACTGAATTTTAAAATTTTCATCAATTCTTGCCTGAATTGACAGAACATCAGGTTCCTAAAGACAGTAACATTTTACTGCCAAAAAAGACAAAAAAAAACCCGGCTCACAAACACGCCGGGCTTCTTTTCACAATCACAAACAAAAACTTTACCCAAATTGAGCAATTTTAAAAAAAATCGCTCAATCGATCAGGGAATTGTAACAATTCACTTTGAATCAAATCAACCAAATGGTGAATTGAAACAATTCCCAAATCGGGGTTTACCTGAGTAAAGCAACATATCGTTTCACTCGATTTGCTTAACTCAGGTATAATATCAGAGTCACAACTTCTGATATTCAAACGTCGGATAGCCTTTCTGGCCAAGGTCATTATAGAAATCAATAAACCTCAGTTTAAACAAATAGCCATCTGAATTTTTTATGATATATACCATCTCTGGTATAGCTGTATAGGTTACATTTCCGGTTGAAACATCACCGTTTACTTTTTTCCAGTCGTAGCCAACCACATCGCGCCTGCTTGTTAAAATCAGACTCTCTGCAAACTCCCTGGTAATGCTTTCAAAAGGTGTTAATGAATCCATCACAGCCGAAACCAGTGTATCATTTATCAAAATGCCGGTAACGAGGTAGGGATAAGGTTCTCCGGTATCGGTAAACAAAAGTGTTGTATATTGGGTAAACAGGAGGTCCCACTCCGATTGTAATGGTTCTGGCTGAACAGCATTCTGGCCGCTTTCAAAAGACATCGCCACATACCTGAGCCCTGATACTTTTGTAAAACTAAAAGTCCGCTCATCGGTTCCATCCAGGTTTGCAATTCTAATGCTTACTTCTCCGGTGGATGAATTTAAAAGTGGTTGTATTTTAATAAACCCTGCCGGAAGACCTTCCGCATCAATACCACGATCAACCAGCAACACTTCCCGTTGACTTACCGGACCACTGGCTGTTGAATCCCACCAGGTTCCGATTGCATTCCCGGAGGGATTTCCGGTTGACTCATCAAACTGCCAGACAAATCCCTCGCTTGTATAGCTTGCATCGAAGTTATCAGATTCAGTATGCGCAATTTTAATAAAGCGGGAAGTATTCAAAATTAATGTATAATCATTTTCCCCGCAGGTAAGGCCTATATCCCAGCTATCCTTTAGGTTTGTGCTAACCACTTCGCCGGTTGACAGGCTAAAATAAGACTGAATACTATAATCAGGCAGCATTTCAATCACTTTGGTGGTTACATCTCCCGGGCGGGATGGCTCAATGCGTTCATCCTCCTTGAAACAGGAAGTAAACACGATTATCGGGGACAATAGTAAGCTAATGAGCTTTAGGTTTCTTATCATCGCGCCGGATTGAAAAGTTAATTTTAGCAAAATAAGTACGTCCCCAGGCTACCGGAACACTTCCACCGCCACCTGAATGTATGCCGCCGTCAGAACCTGAAGAAGTAATATTCGTAACATCAAACAGATTTTTAGCTCCCAGAGAAATGGAAATGCGGTCGGAATAAAAAGATTTAATAACACTCATATCCAGGTTATGATAATCATCAACCTGACCCTCAGAAATCACACCTGCTTCATCAACAAAAAACCGGGGCATTTTACCGGTATATTTATAAAAGGCAGAGATACTGAAATTAGTTTTTTTAGGCCTGTATGTAATTTCTGATGTAACTTCAGGTGACCAGCTAAAATCAGATTCACTGCCAGCGGTTCCAAAGGTATTTGATTTCCCTGTTTTGCCATAACCAGCCCTTAAATCAACCGATTTAAAGAGGAAAGACCGCATCATCAGCGAATAACCTCTTGTCCGGTAATGATCAACATTGATATAAGTGTAGGTACCTGAACCACTTTCAGCCAGCGTAATAATATTCTCTATGTTATTCAGGAACAGGTTCAATTCACCTTCGAGTGTAAAGCCTGACTGCTCTGTTTTTTGCGAAAGCTGAAGTTGAAGGTGTTTTGATTCTTCGGGCTTTAGAAGTGGATTTCCCTCAATGTTGTGATTTACATCAACAAAATAAAGGTAAAGTTCCTTGATGGAGGGAGCGCGGAATCCGGCAGACCAGGATGCACGGATATTCGAACCTTTCATAGGTTCTGCTTTGACATGCAAGGCATAAATCAAAGGTGAGCTATATTCAGAATTCCAGGCCATGCGCAACCCAGGCTGAATAAATAACTTTTCTATAGGCTTGTATTGCATGCTGAAAAATGCAGCCAGATCAGTTATACTTCTGTTTTCACCACCAATTCTTTCACCTCCGGCCCATTCGGCATTGAGGTCATACCCAGCCTGAAACCCTATTTTACCGGTTTCACCGCGATAGGTATACATGCCACGTGCCATCACGGCTCCGAAAAGGGTGGTATCTGTTTCAACAAGATTCTCTTCCAGTGTTGTAAGATCATTGTAATAGAGAGATCGGGTGCGCTTGTAGTAAGAATAAGAGGCACTTGCCGAAAAATTGTTACAACCTTTGGTTTGAGCGCTTACTTTGGCTGTGTAGCGTTCTGTATTAAAATGATTGTCGAATGCTTTTTCGTAATACGGTGGGAGTAAATCACCATTGCTGATTAGCAATTCATCAAACAGACTCAGTTTAGTTCTTAATGATATCTTTCTGAAGTTAACATTATAGTCAAAGTCTGTATTAAACTGGCGGCGGGGTTTCCACTCCATCGCGCGACCCTGTTTATCACCCTGGAATCCATCAAAGAAATTACGACCGGCCTGAAGCGAAAATCCGTGAATGCCTTTTCCTATTCCAAATCCACCATCAAAATTGTAAACACCAACCGATTCAGCATAAGCGGAAGCATTGGCCGATAAGCGATTTCCGGTATTATCTTTTGGTATAATATTGATAACACCAGCCAGTGCATTGCTGCCGTAAATTACCGACATTGGTCCTTCAATTACTTCGACCTGCTGTGCCTGCTGAAGGTTTATCTGGGTAAGGTCAATAATACCATTGAGCCGGCCGATGACCGGAACTCCGTCAATCAGGATTTTCACATTTTCGCCTGACAGCCCCTGAAGGCTCATACCGGTACCCAGTGCACCATCCTGCGAAAGTCTGATATTCATCTGATTTTTTAGCAGTCCAGCCAGATCGTAGGCAGCCCGCTTCTGAATCTGCATTGAATTGATTACATTAATCTTATAAATTGAACGATCGGCACTCACCGGGCTATACTGGGCAGTAACCACCATTTCATCAAAGGTAAATGAGGCAGGTTGAAGCCTTATTTCGGCAAATTTTCCGGGACTCAGGGTATCAGTATATGTCTGAAAACCAACATATGAGACTGAAATAGCACTTCTGACACTCACCGTATATCCAGTGTAACCAGTTGTATCGCTGACATAGTACTTTGACTGTTCAGAACCTACAGGCGTAACTTTTACATGAGCAAAAGGCACCGGCTTACCTGATGAACCATCAAGTATCCGGAGTTCTGCCTTTTGAGCATGCGCATGTAATGCA
>JAAXUD010000753.1 GCA_013336205.1 Lentimicrobium sp.
CTTCCCAATGTATGCGCGCGTCTTACTTTCTGACGCGTGCCCCAGCTTCAAAAAGTAAGTCATCATTCCATTCTTCCATCTTTCCAGACGCGAAGCATCGCGTCTTTACGACTATCATCCATAGATCTTTCCATTCTTTCTTCTATTCTTCCCAATGTTTGCGCGCGTCTTACTTTCTGACGCGTGCCCCAGCTTCAAAAAGTAAGTCATCATTCCATTCTTCCATCTTTCCAGACGCGAAGCATCGCGTCTTTACGACTATCCATTTCTTCTTCCATCCTTCCATTCTTTCTTCCATTATTCCATTATTCCTCCGAAGGCATTACCTTTGCCCTATGAATTCAACCACAGCCATCAACATACTGCATAACATCAGCCTCAGGCCATTCAATACCTTTGGTATGGATGTAAAGGCAAAAGATTTTGCTGAAATTTCTGCCGAAACTGAAATCCCCGCTATCCTAAGGTTAATCAGCCGGTATGAAGGACCTGTTTTATTTCTTGGAGGAGGCAGTAATGTATTGTTTACACAAGACTTTAATGGATTGGTTATTAAGGTTTCCACCAAAGGCATTGAGATTGTTGATCAGGACGATGAGTATGTATATGTTCGGGGCATGGCCGGCGAAAACTGGGATGATTTTGTGCAATACTGCGTAAAGCGTAATTACGGAGGTTTGGAGAATCTGAGCCTGATTCCGGGCAATGTTGGCAGCAGCCCGATTCAGAATATTGGTGCTTACGGCGTTGAAATCAAGGATACATTCTATATGCTGGATGCTGTTTCATTGCGCACCGGCGAATTTCGTGAATTTATTGCAGGAGAATGTGAATTTGGATACCGCAGCAGCGTTTTTAAACATGAGCTGAAGGGGCAATATCTTATTCTTTCGGTTACTTTCAGACTCAAAAAGCGGCCTGTATTAAATACTTCCTACGGCGCCATTACTGCTGAGCTGGAGGCGATAGGGGAGGCGCCTTCCGTTAAATCGGTTGCCAGTGCCATCTGTAACATTCGCCGCAGCAAACTGCCCGATCCGCTTGAACTTGGCAATGCAGGAAGTTTTTTCAAGAATCCGGTGGTTAGTCAGGCTGTTTATCTGGAATTAAACTCATTATACCCTGGAATACCTGCCTATCAGGCTGGGGATGATGTGAAACTTGCAGCCGGATGGCTAATTGAGCAGTGCGGATGGAAAGGCTTCCGCGAAGGCGATGCGGGGGTTCATACCCGGCAGGCCCTTGTGTTGGTAAACTATGGAAATGCAAGCGGAAACCTGGTTTATTCGCTGGCTCAGAAGATTATTGAGTCTGTAAAGTCAAAATTCGGGGTGCAGCTTGAACCTGAAGTGAATATTATCTGATTTTTAGAAATCATATTTTTTATTCAATAAGAATTTCTAATCCGGTTATGCCGGATTTTTTAATTCCTGTATATTAGCACTTCGAACAATCAATAAATGCAAAACTTCTGAGTTTATGGATGCAACACTTGTAGGTTTTATTATTTATCTGTTGGTTATGCTGGGAATTGGGGTAATAACCTACCGCAGAAATGAATCAAATGAAGATTATTACCTGGGTGGCCGAAAAATGAATCCCTGGGTGGTTGCTTTGTCGGAACGCTCTGCCGGCGAATCTGCCTGGTTGTTGCTTGGTTTGCCCGGTGCAGCGTTGGCGTTTGGGCTGATCGAAGTATGGACTGCCCTTGGCTGCCTGCTCGGGATTTTCTTTTACTGGTATGCTATTGCCTCTGGTATTCGCAGGTTGTCTGAAGATATTCATGCCATCACACTTCCGGATGTTTTTGCCAATCACTTTAAAATCAGAGGCTCATGGCTGCGATTGGTTGCAATGGTTATCATCGTATTCTTCTTCACCTTTTATCTTGCAGCTCAGTTTAATGGTGCCGGCAAGGTGCTGAATGTCACGTTTGAAATTGACCATTTTTATGGAATGTTGATCGGTGCCACTGTAATTATTCTCTACACCATGATGGGTGGTTTTCTGGCAGTAGTCTGGACTGACGTTATTCAGGGCGTGTTAATGTTTGCTGCACTGATCATTATTCCGATAGCCGGCTTTATTGAATTGTCATCCGGT
>JAAXUD010000754.1 GCA_013336205.1 Lentimicrobium sp.
GTCAGCCATTACAGCATACGATCCGAATTCGCGCACCCGCGCAGTAATCTTTCCGTCCTCGTATTTACCTCCGATAGCTGAAGGCGATTTTCCCTGACGGATTTTAGCCAGCAAAAGCTTGTTCCCATATTTCATGAAAGCTGAATCAACGGCTACCGATAGATCGATGTAATTGTGCAAAGGTACTTCGGGAGTGTGGACATGGTGAACAGCCGAACAGGTAGTGGTCAATGCTTTGGACGCTTTATAACTGAAAGTCAGGTCCTCATAGATGCTTTTGCCTGGTATTGTAATAGTTATTCCTTTGTCCGAAAAATTATTTTTCTCTTTTAAGCAACTGATCGTAGGGTTGTCGCTGCTTGCTTTTTTATTGGTTTCAATTTTCCTTACACCTTTGATAACAAACCTTAGTATCGATTCATTTTTATTGGCATCCTTTACCACAATTTTAACCGAATGCATAGAATCAGGCGTGGTATTGAAAACTCCCCGGTTTCCAGGTAACCGATACATACCAAGCTTGTTGTTTGTTGCAACTTTTGTCCTCATATACCGCTGGCCGCTCTTGTAATAGTGCTCATAATCAATAAAGCTATTGATATACCTTGTTTCACTGAAACTGAAGGTTTCTGCCAGCCAATCGAACGCCGGAACAGAATCGATATAAACCGTATAACTGCTGACGCCGTTTTTGTTTTTACTGCCGTTCAGCAGATCATAACTCATCATACCAATCGAAAAATCACCCCCGATCAACAGGGTATCCGGTTTTTTTAACCGGTAAACCGGGCCCCAGCCGGCAGTTTCAAAGTCGGATGCATTGGTTTTTCCGTTTACGGTAGCGCCTTCCCCTTCAGGGTAAATTCTGATTCCTGAAATCACCGGTCTGATAAAATCTTTAATCTGAAACCCGAAAAGCTGCGGATCAACGGGCATTTCTGTTTTTGTGTTCCTGATTTCAAAATGCAGGTGCGGTCCTTCAGACGAACCGGAGTTGCCCGAATAACAGATGAGTTCACCTTGCTTTACGGTTAGCAGACCTTTGGGAGGGAACAGATCTGCCTCGAATTGCTCCAAACGGTATTGCTCCGATTTAACCCAGTTGTCAATCAACGGGTTAAAGCCGTTCACATGCGCATAAACGGTGGTGTAACCATTCGGATGGTCAATATATAGTGCTTTCCCAAATCCAAAGGCTGAAATTTTAATCCGTGATACATAGCCCTCTGCGCAGGCAAATATCGGCTTGTTTTCTTCTCCGTTGGTGCGAATGTCGATGCCTGAATGAAAATGATTGGCCCGGAGTTCAGCAAAGGTACCTGACAGGCTTAGCTGGAAATCGACTGGCGGAATAAAGTAATCTTTCGGATACTGGTTTTGCGCGCCAATAGTAGTCGTAAGAAAGAAAAACAGTATGAAAATTAAGTACCGGAAGTGAAACATGCTGCCTGATTGATTTGTTGCTATTTTCAAAGATAATCTTTTCATTTTATTTATGCGAGCAGGATTGTTATTGATAGTAATGGAATCGAAATTAATTTTTATTGGGATTGAACCCTGGCCTGATTTCTTATGTATTTTCTTTTTACCATATGATCAACCGGCCTTTGGTTTTAAAACCTGAAATCAATGCATTGTTGAGGCGAAACTGACGCAAAAAAGTGAATCTGTATCCCTGCCTTCTAACACTGATCTAAAACATTTATTGCCTTATTGTGTTAATTATCATCAGCTTTGAAAAATAAAAACCGAAAAGCCGGGTTACCTTTGCTAAGATAAATGATCAATATTAAACTTGTCGAACTCATCAACTCCTTGCCGGGAAAACTATGATAGCTGAAGGTATCCTGCTTAAACAGATCAGCATTCTATTGATCAGTGCCGTAAAGTTTATGGTGGCGGCTCCTGTTTCTTACCTTTTTGGCTATACTTATCTTCATACGCTGATTAATACGACTGCCGGTGGCTTGTTGGGGGTTTTGTTTTTCTTTTTTCTGAGTCGTTCTGTTTTCAGATTGTATAAAAAATACTCCCCGCGGTTTTACACAGGCTTCCGTCAAATGGCCGGAATTCCTGAGCCGGTGATCCCTGATTCGGTTTCC
>JAAXUD010000755.1 GCA_013336205.1 Lentimicrobium sp.
TTTCAAAATACCTTTACAATATTTCCGAAAATAAAATTATTCCCCTCAAGAAAAAAAACGGGTTTAATTCAAACGGAGCATCTTCCCTGTTTATCGACCGTGAAGAAAACATCTGGTTTACTGACAGTAGGGGTATCAATAAACTCAGTAATGTTTCGCTGGTAAATTATTTTGAAACCAGTGGCATGCCCGAAAATGAAGTTACCGCTATTGCGGAAACCAACGACGGGAGGTTTATTCTGGGTCACAACAATCAGCTATCAATATTAAATAATTCTGATTTCAAAGTCATCGGTTTCCCCGAAAACCAAAACAGCATGACGCGGGTGCTGGATATTCAGAAGGACCGCGATGGCACTATCTGGTTCAGCGCCAACAATTTTGGAATCGGCAGGTTGTTGCCGGATGACAGGATTCAATGGTATCCGTTCGGCACTGATATTAAAGCTACCTCCATTTGCCAGGATAGTGAAGGACGGATATGGATAGGAACAAATCACAAGCTTTTTTATCTGAAAAACGACAGAGTTGTTGAATATGAACATAACAATCAGCTGCATGGAGGCGAACGCAAGATATTCCCTTCCTACAGAGGCGGAATATATATCAGTGCTTTATCCGGCTTATGGCATGCTGACAAAAACGGTGCTGAAAGAATAGAAGTGGATGCCGAAAACCAGGATCTTAACGTTTTTTCATATTACCGGGATAAAAAAGGAATTGAGTTTGTAGGCACCATGAATGGCTTATATTACATCAATAAAGGAAAGATCAAACAATTTCCTGAAAACAGGCTGAATATTAAAAATCCTGTATATTTCATCCTCCAGGACAGAGATAACGCCTATTGGTTTGGCACAAACAACGGTGTTATAAAATGGGATGGCATTAATGCACCCGAGGTTTTCAATACTTTAAACGGCCTGGCCGGACCCGAAACCAACCGTTCAGCCGGGCTGCTCGACTCACAGGGAAGAGTATGGGTGGGAACCGACAGGGGGCTGACATGTTTTACGCCAGGTGAACGGTTACGTACACCGGCTCCTGTTGTTAACCTGATTTATACCGAAACGCTTCAGGGCGATAAATATCCGCTTAATGAGGATTGTTCCATCAGCTATACCAGCAATACAGTCTCTTTTCACTTCAGAGGGATTTCGTTTGTGAATGAGGAACTGTTGACATACAGATACAGGTTGGTTGGTTACGACAAAGACTGGCGGGAAGCATCACAGAATATGCTTGATAAAATCAGGTACGTTAATCTGGACCCCGGCAAGTACAAACTTTGCGTGATGGCAAAAAATAATTCAGGGGCATGGAGCAAAGCGGTGTATTCAGCGGAAATTAAGATACAGAATCCTTTTTACTTCAGATGGTGGTTTATACTATTGTCAATACTTTTAACCATTGGACTGCTTTATGTTTCGTTCAAAATATCAAGCCAGCAACTTATCAACAGGACGCTGAGCAGAGAGATATCGGAACGGAAACTTGCTGAAAAAAGTCTTCAGGAAAGTGAACAACGCCTGTCATTCGTTCTCGAAGGCAGCCAGCAGGGAACCTGGGACTGGGATTTAACAACCAATACTGTTCAACGCAACCAACAATGGGCCGGGATGCTAGGTTATCAGATCGGAGAAATTGATGAAACGCCAGAAAAATGGCTCAGCATGTTGCATCCGGATGATCAGGAAAGAGCGTGGGAGAATTTAAATGATCACCTGGAAGGCAAAACAGATATCCACCAAATTGAGTACAGGATGCGTACAAAGCAAAATACGTATAAGTGGATAAATGACCGTGCTATGATTGTACTCCGCGATTCAAACGGCAAGCCTCTCAGGATGAGTGGTACACATACTGATATTGATGAACGGAAGCAGGCCGTTGAAGAGCTACAGAAAAGTGAAGAGCGGCTGCGCTTATTGCTGGTATCGCTTCCTGTTGCGATTTATATTTCGCCTGTTAATCCGGATATAGATCTGAGTATGATAACCGGAAATGTAAAAAATTTAACCGGATTTACAGAAGAAGATTTTCTGATGGTCCCTGATTTCTGGCGCAGCCGTATCCA
>JAAXUD010000756.1 GCA_013336205.1 Lentimicrobium sp.
ACAGAATTCGCAGAATCTTCAAGCATTTTTTGCTCTTCCTTAACCAGGTTAAGCTCAATTATCTCTTCAATACCATTTGAGCCAAGTTTAACCGGAACACCCATATAAACATCTTTCAGACCGTATTCACCGTTGAGCAGGGTGCAAACCGGGAAAATCCGTTTCTGGTCGTCAACAATGGCTTCCACCATCTGAGCGGCAGCAGCACCAGGTGCATACCATGCAGAAGTCCCCATCAGGTTAACCAACTCTCCTCCGCCTTTCTTTGTTCTTTCAACAATTTTATCAATTTCTTCTTTATTCAGCAGGTCGGTAATCGGGATTCCCGAAACTGAGGTAAACCTTGGCAGAGGAACCATCGCATCACCATGCCCTCCAAGCAGCAATGAATGAATATCTTTAGGAGATACACTCAGTGCTTCAGCAATAAAGGCTTTGTAACGACCGGTATCCAGGATTCCTGCCATTCCAAAAACCCTGCTCGAATGTTTACGTGCGGCACGATAAGCAGCATAAGTCATTACATCAAGCGGATTTGAAACCACGATGATGATTGCCTCTGGCGAATACTTAACTACCTTCTCTGTAACCTCTTTTACGATTAACGCATTGGTCTTGATAAGGTCATCGCGGCTCATCCCTGGCTTACGCGGTAATCCTGATGTAATTACAACAATCGATGACCCTTTGGTTTTCAGGTAGTCGTTCGTTACTCCTACAACACGGGTGTTAAAGTTGTTGATTGATGAAGTCTGCCAGATATCAAGGGCTTTGCCTTCGGCTACTCCTTCTTTTATATCCACAAGTACCACTTCACGGGTAAGATCTTTATGTGCAATTACATTTGCACAGGTGGCACCTACATTTCCGGCACCAATTACAGTGATTTTCTTCATGTTACAATAATTATTGTTCTGAATAACTTTCCGGACAGTTCAACAACTGCTTCCGTCGGGTTAATGAATACAAAGGTAGAAAATTAGATATATCCCGATAATAAAATCGGGATTTAGTTAAACAATTTACTTTTTTCCTACCGGGATTCCCGGATTTATGACGGCTTTTTTATTTACAATCTTTGTCGTTTACGCACTGGGCGTCTATTACAGCTATAGTAACCATGTTTACAATTTCTGAAACACTCGAACCCATCTGCAGTACATGCACTGATTTGTTAAGGCCCATAAGAATTGGACCGATGGCTTCAGCGCCCCCTAATTCCTGAATAAGTTTATAGGCTATATTTCCAGCAGTAAGGTAAGGGAAAATGAGTGTATTGGCCGGTCCTTCAACCAATTTTGAAAATGGAAAATTCTCACGAAGCAGTGTGTTATTTAACGCGAAGTTTGCCTGCATATCTCCGTCCACAATCAGGTCAGGGTGTTCACGGTGCAGTTTTTCTACCGCTGTGCGGACAAGTATGGGGATATTCCCTTCTACAGAACCGAAATTTGAGTAGGAAAGCATCGCAATCCGGGGCTCAATGTTAAATTGTTTAACAGCAGCAGCCGTTTGCAGTGTAATTTCAACCAGGGTGTCAACATTTGGGTTCATGTTAACCGTTGTATCAGCAAAGAAAATAGGCCCTTTTTTTGTTAGCATAATGTACATACCGGATACAACATTTGTCCCTTTCTTTTTACCGATTATTCTCAGTGCAGGCCGGATCGTGGCAGGATAGCTGCTGGTAAGCCCTGAAATCATGGCATCAGCATACTTATTCTCAACCAGGCTGGGGCCAAAGTAATTGCGGTGGGTCATCATATCACTGGCGCCCTGAAGGTTAACACCGCGACGCTTGCGCTTTTCGTAAAACTGCTTTGCAAATACTTCCCGGCGGTCTTTTTCTTCAGGTGATTTAGGATCAATGATCTGAACGCCTTCGAGTTCAAGGTCATGCGTTTTAATCAGCTCAAGTATTACTTCTTTGTTCCCCAACAGAATTGGAATTGCGATACCATCATCAAGTACGATTTCTGCCGCTTTAAGAATTTTGTAGTTTTCCGCTTCCGCAAACACAACTCTTTTCGGATCTTTCATTGCACGGGCTTTAATCTGGCGTATAAGCGGGTTGCTCAGGCCAAGCCGTTTAC
>JAAXUD010000227.1 GCA_013336205.1 Lentimicrobium sp.
GTCACACTGAAAGGCACAGATGCAACAGAAGGAAAGATGCGTCTTTTAATCTACTATACACTTGTTGATTAGGCATTTAGCTTAAATCTATGCCCCTTGTAAAAATAAAAGGGTGAATCCGCTATTACTTTACGCCTATCTTTGCATTAACAATAAAGAATCCGCGGAAAATGTCCGGCGATTCTTCTTTTCATTGGCTAAACTTTCATAATTAACTGCTTGCTTTATTCCAAAGCAATAATTAAAAATTACAATTATGTGTGGAATTGTAGCTTACATCGGCCCCAGACAGGCAAGTCCGATACTCCTCAAAGGCCTTCACCGGCTTGAATACCGCGGTTACGACAGCGCTGGTATCGCGATATTAAATTCAGAATTAAAACTATATAAAAGTAAAGGAAAGGTTTCTGAATTAGAAGAATTACTCAAAGGGAAAGACATTTCAGGCACGATCGGAATTGCACATACAAGGTGGGCAACCCATGGCGAGCCTAATGATGTAAATGCTCACCCGCATTTTTCGTATTCAAAAAACCTCGCCATCATACACAATGGCATTATTGAGAACTATTCTCCGTTAAAATCAGAACTTATTAAAAGAGGTTACACTTTTGAAAGTGAAACCGATACAGAAGTATTAATCCACCTTATAGAGGATATACAACTGAATGAACAGGTTCCTCTGCCGGAAGCGGTTCAGATTGCACTGAACCAGGTGGTGGGCGCCTACGCGATTGTAATTATTGACAAGCACGATCCCGATACGCTGATCGTTGCGCGTAAAGGCAGCCCGCTGGTTGTTGGCATTGGTGACGGAGAATTTTTTGTTGCTTCAGACGCAACCCCGATTGTAGAATATACCAGGGAAGTTGTTTACCTGAATGACGAAGAAATTGCCATTATCAGTCGCAACGACGAGTTAAAAATAAAGACTATAGCGAACATTGAGAAAACGCCTTATGTTCAGACACTTGAAATAAACCTCAGTGCCCTTGAAAAAGAAGGCTTTGAGCATTTTATGCTTAAAGAAATTTATGAACAGCCCCGCTCAATCCGCGATAGTATGCGTGGCCGGCTTAATGCCCAAAGCGGTATTGTCTCCCTTGGAGGGATTATCGAATATCAGCAAAAACTTATCAATGCCAAGCGAATTATTATTGTAGCCTGTGGCACCTCATGGCATGCAGGCCTGGTAGGTGAATACCTGATCGAAGAGCTTGCCCGGATTCCGGTTGAGGTTGAATATGCCTCTGAATTCAGATACCGTAACCCCGTTATTTATGAGGATGATGTAGTAATCGCCATCTCGCAATCGGGCGAAACAGCAGACACCCTGGCCGCCATTGAGCTTGCCAAATCAAAAGGAGCTACCATTATTGGTATTTGTAATGTGGTTGGATCATCCATTGCACGGGCAACGCACGCCGGATCATACACCCATGCAGGACCTGAAATCGGGGTAGCTTCAACCAAAGCTTTTACTGCGCAGGTTACGCTTCTAACCCTCATGGCCTTAATGATCGCTGATCGCAAGGGCACCATTTCCAAATCAAGATATCATCAGATCATCAATGAACTGGATGCCATTCCTGCCAAGGTTGAAAAAACCTTACTGGTTGATGATAAAATCGTAGAAATAGCACGGATTTTCAAAGATTCGCGTAACGCGCTTTACCTGGGCAGGGGCTACAATTTCCCGGTTGCGATGGAAGGAGCACTTAAACTGAAAGAGATCTCTTACATTCATGCGGAGGGCTATCCGGCCGCGGAAATGAAACATGGCCCAATCGCTCTGATAGATGCTGATATGCCAGTTGTTGTTGTCGCTACCAATAAAGGAACCTACGATAAAGTTGTTTCAAACATCCAGGAAGTAAAAGCACGCAAAGGTACCATTATCGCTATTGTTACCGAAGGTGACGAAACCGTTAAAGCATTGGCTGACTATATTATTGAAGTCCCGGAAACTGAAGAAATGCTGGTTCCGCTGCTTGCAACCATTCCCTTACAACTCCTGTCATACCATATCGCTGTTATGCGTGGCTGCAATGTTGATCAGCCCCGCAATCTTGCCAAGAGTGTAACGGTGGAGTAAGATTAATTCTATTCAATAAAAAGGCCCTTCTTTTAACAGGAGGGCCTTTTTTTTGTGTGGTGTTTGAAGCCAGACTGATTATACGTTGTCATGATTGGTTACTTATCATAATCCCAGTTTATTCACGCTGATGATTTGCTCCTTTGCATCTCTTAGCCAGCTCAGTGATCAATTCTTACCGTTCAGATGCCGGAAGAGTGTTCCATTTATTATGTTGTTAATTAGGAGTTTTTGTATCCCCCTCTTATCCCCCTTAGCCTTCTCCGCTCAGGCACCGGGGGACGATCGCTTTTAGTTTTATAGATAATTGTCGTTGTTTTGCATTACGTTTTGTTATCAGGCAATCTCCCTTTCATTAATAAAAATCAGCCTGCAATAACCATAGTCCGGGCTTCCGTTATTTTATCGTTTTCAGCTCATCAACCGCTTTGGCAAATGTTTTGTCTGATTTCAGGAAAATTGGATAGAATCCCTTTTCATCATAGATATTGCGGGCTATCAGGGCTTTCATAAGATTTGATATCTCCGCTTTAGAAAAAGCGATTCCTGCCGGATCCGGCTTAATTCCATTTTTTGTCCCCAGGTCGATAAACCCCTGAAAAATGGCGGGGGTGATGGTAAACAAGCGGTCAAAGTCTTCAAAACTCTTGTAAGCATTGAGTGTTTTACGGTTTTTATCGGTATAATCGAAGGCATACTGGTAAATCAGGCCCTTGTTCATTATCGCATTGTAATAAGCGTATTTCTCATTTTTTTCAACAGGCAAATACACATCGGGCATAATTCCACCACCGCCATAAACGGTGCGGCCGCCGGGGGTGGTGTATTTAAGTGAATCGTTAAATTTGATGCTGTCCTGGCTTTCCATCTCACCATGTGCCATTCGTTCATACAATTCATCCATATACTCTTCAGCATGCCCTTTGGTATAAGGCTTCTGAATGCTACGGCCGGTCGGGGTATAGTAACGTGCTACGGTAAGTCTTAAGGCTGAACCATCGGGTAATGAAAGCTGTTCCTGAACCAGCCCTTTTCCAAATGAGCGGCGGCCGACAATCGTTGCACGGTCATTGTCCTGTAAAGCACCTGCAACAATCTCGCTGGAGGAGGCTGAACCTTCATCAATCAGTACGATCAGTTTCCCTTTCTCAAACAGTCCTTTTTCGGTTGCATTGGCGATCTGGCGAGGCCTGTTGATGCCTTCTGTGTAAACGATCAGTTTGCCGGCAGGCAGGAATTCATCGGCCACACTGATTGCCGCCTGAAGATAGCCTCCTGAGTTGCCCCTGAGGTCAAGTATCAGACTCTTCATCCCTTTTGACTTCAGGGTAATCAGGGCCTGACTCAACTCTTCGGCTGTGGTAGCCGAAAACTTCGACAGTTTCAAATAACCGGTTCCCGGCTCAGGGAGAAAAGCAATATCAACACTGTAGGTTGGAATAACATCGCGGGTAAGTTCAAATTTTAAAAGACCAGCCACTCCCCTGCGCAAAACGCTGATGTTGACTTTTGTGCCACGCTCGCCCTTCAGCAGCTTCATCACGTCGTTGTTGGTAACTTTAACACCCGCTATCAGTTTTTTCTCCACTTTTATAATACGATCGCCCGCGAGTATTCCTGCCTTTGCCGAGGGTCCGCCGGGAATGGTATTGATTATATAGACCGTATCGCTTTCAATGCGGAACTGTACCCCAATGCCATCGAAATTTCCGAGCAGCGGGTCGTTAACTTCATTAAACTCCTCGGCAGAAATAAACTGTGAATGCGGATCGAGGTCAGCCAAAATGCCTTCGATCGCCGAACGGCTGAGCTTATCAACATCAACAGAATCAACATAATCCTGTTTTATATAGGCAATAACATCGCTGACCGGATCGTATTTCTGCGATTTAAATCCCTGCAAGAGGGTTTCATTCACCGATGAAACCCTGACCAGGGTAGCACCGAGGAAAAATCCGGCAATCAAAACAAGTGCAAAAGCAATAGGCAGATATACAGCTAATTTGCGGTTATTATACATGGCAGTTGGTTAAATAGAATTTTGAAAAAGCAAAGATAACCAATAAACCGGCGCAAGAGTTCACCGGATAACGTTTCAGACCCATGACAGAAATTTTATCTTTCTTCCGGGATGACAACAGGTAGTGGAGCATTAAAGTAATAATCCAAATTAAAAACAATGTCACGATGAGATATGAACGGCTATACTTAACTTTATTCAGATTAGAATAATCTGTTGTGCGGTTGAAAGACTGAAATACTGATAATAGGATTTTCTGAAGGTTATGCTATTAACCTTACAACGAGTTAGAATATTAAATATCGAAGTATAATATATTAATTTGTTTAATCTTTTTACATTTACAACAAGATAGCCTTTCAACATCAGACCAGATTAAGAGAAACCACCAAACACAAACAGCAATGAAAAAAACACAGATTTCTTTGATCGCTTTATTTTGTTGTATCACTTTGGCAACAATTGCTCAAATCCCAAACGCTGGTTTTGAAAACTGGACCCTGGGAAATCCTGACGGATGGGCGTCCTCGAATGTTCCCGAGGCTGGTTTAATAAACATTTTCCAGACCACCGATAAACATTCAGGTGAACTGGCACTTCGGGGTGATGTGGTTAGCTTTTTTACCACCCCTATGGGGCCTGTAATTCAAAGCGGCCCCGATGCTACAGGATTCCCGGTCTCTGAAAGATATCACTTTTTCGAACTTTATTATAAATTTACCTCTGTAGGCGGAGATAAGTTTTCAGTAAACGTAGCACTTGAAAAGGATGGCAGTCCGATTGCACAGGGAGCTGTCGCCTTGCCCGCTACAGTAAGTAGTTATACATGGTTATCGGTCCCAATGGCTTACACGACAGATGAAGTGCCGGATCTGGCCATTATTCAGCTTTCTATCACCGGCCCTGTTACCGGACCCGATGTCCATGTGGGTTCAGTTATGTATATTGATGATCTTTTATTCAGCTTTACTACCGGTAATGCGAATATCCCATTGCCGGACCTGGGCGGAAAGTGTTATCCCAATCCATCGTCAGATATCGTTTATATCCCTATAAAAGACAATATTTCAGGCGATGTCGTCCTGAATGTTTTTGATATTAAAGGAAATGGCGTTGGCAGCCTGACAGGTCACAGGCAGGCAGCAGGAAATAATCTCTTTGAATTTTCGGTCAACCACCTGGCTCCGGGATTGTATTTCTACTCAATTGAAGGCGTTCGCACACAAAATCACGGTAAATTTTCGGTAAGCAGATAGTTGGTTATTTTCCTCCGAACAATCTTTTCCGCCTTCCTATAATTACATTATCCGCTGAGGTAAAAGTTTCTCCCCTTGAAAAG
>JAAXUD010000757.1 GCA_013336205.1 Lentimicrobium sp.
TGTTCCGGTCCCAGGGTATCAAAAACGATTTGCGCGGCGATGGCGTAGTTTTTTTCTGCCAGTTCAAAATTCTTGCCTACATCGTATAAGCGGCCCAGGTTGTTGTATTGAATGGCCACCCGCAGGCTGTTCCTGCCAAACTTGTCGCTCAGAAAGTCAATGGTATCCTGAATCAGGATTTCGGCAATGGCCTGATTGCCGGTGTTCCGGTACTGTTGCGAAAGCAGATCGAGAATTTCGCTGATATTTTCATCCTGCTGATAGGGCAGGAGGTGCTCAAGAATATAGGCCGCGGCCTCATAATTCCCAACCTGGTTGTAGATGGTGGCCAGTTCCTTAAGCGCTTCAAAAACATAGGGGCTTTTAACCCGGGTGTGATTAAACAATTCAAGCACCTTATTAAGCAACGGAATGGCACTTTCAGGTGCATCGTGGGCCGATAGCAGATGGCCGGCAATAAAACAGGCCTTGGCTTTTAGTCCGGGATCCACATTCTCATTCAGGAATACCTCAACCGCCTGCTCCAAAATCTCCGGTAATTTATATTGGGTCTTTAAAACACTCAGATAATGAGGTAATTCCTCGTTTCTCTTCTCAAAAAGCTCAAGCAAAGCCGGTAAATTGACCATCACTTTTTTCAGCATTTCAATATCCCCGGATTTCAGAGCCAATCCGGGCAATTCCTCCATCAACCTGGGTAATTCTACCGCGCTGTTTTCAATGGTAAGACTGTCAAATCTGACCAGGAAATAATCGATTAGTGGTTTCAACTGAGCGTTTAACAGGGTTTCTGACGAAAGATACCGTTTTTCAATCGCTTCACCGAGTGACTGATTGGCAAAGCTGAGCTTTCCAGATTTGTTGATAAGATGATAATCAAGCGCATTGTAAATCTGTGACCACCTGAGTTTCGCTACTTTGTTAATAACGACGATTTCTGACTCGGTTAATCCATTGTTAGCCAGATAGATTGAAGTTAATACATTGACCAGCTTAAAATCCGGCTGACCATAATCGTTTTCGAGCCGTTGCAGAAACGCGGCAAAGAAGTCCTGGTTGTTTTTGTTGCTGGTATAAGTTCCAATATGCTCCTCCAGCTTCTCATGTACCCCAAAAATTCTCAGTTCGTTAAGCAGGGTGAACAGGATAAGTGGATTGCCTGCCAGCGGGAAATTCGAAATAAGATCCAGCTGTTTTGCAGGAAGTTGTTTTGAATAGAAGCCCAGATAGTTAACCGTTAATTCTCTGATGGCATCAGGCCCGGCAGGATTAATGGTGATTTCTGTAAAATCCCGGTTTTTCAACAGCTCTTTTTGCGTGGTAGACGAAGTCGAAATGATGAACTTAACATTATCCGGCAACGAATCAGGCATCCACTGCATGCGCTGATTCTGGCTGTCGGTGACTAACTGGTCTGCACCGTCAATGATAAGGAGTAATTTATCCTGAAAGGGAACGGCATTTATAAAGGCGCTCAGCAAATCACCGGGGTTCTCAATTTTTTGTGGAATCTGATAAGAGATGTCATATTTCTGTTTCAATTCCTGCGCAATAAAACCAGCCATTTGGGCGAGGTTGGTGCTTTGAGTACTTGCACCAACCGCATAAAAGATCACGGCTCCTTCATCAAAGCCGTGCTGTGTAAAATGTGCGAGTAAGGCTGATTTACCCAGTCCTTTAGGTGAAAAGACCAATACTTTTGCCGTGGTAGCCAAAGTTGACTTCAGTTCGGCTGCTTTCCTGTCAAAATCAACAAAGAACCTGCGCTGGTTGGCGATAAAACCCAGGTGGTTCAACTTCTCCTGCTCATGCGCATCAGGGATCTCCGCTTCAGGGAAATCTTTCTCCAGCTGCTCCCAGATATCTTCAAGAATATATTCGCCTAAAGCCTCAATTTCATTGTAGTTCCTGACCGGATATTTTCCGTCTTTCCTGATTTTTTCTTTCAATAAGCCCAGTTTCTTCTGAGCAGATTCGTCTTGTTCAATAAGTTCAGTTGCCTCTTTAAAATAGAAAAAAGCATGGCCGTCCATGTCGCGGTTACGCAACACGCCGTATTGAATCTCCATTTCGGTGATACTCAG
>JAAXUD010000758.1 GCA_013336205.1 Lentimicrobium sp.
AATCGGCGGTTGATTCGGTTTTCAGGTCCCTGTCCTGCTGCAAAACACCGTTTAAGGCTGTCCGAAATTGTTTTGGCTGAGAATCAAACGTTTTAGCCTGCAAAATTATTCTATTTTTCTTGCTTTTTAGTAGTTCTAATGCATTTTTTTCAAAACCGGGCGCCAATATGATTTCAAAAAACAGCAGATTAATTTCTGCAGCAGCTTCTTCATCAATAACAGCATTGGTTATAAGCACACCACCATAGGCCGAAACCGGGTCACCGGCCAGCGCGGCTTTCCAGGCATCGCTTAATCGGGGTCGCGATGCAACACCGCAGGCATTGTTGTGTTTCAGAATCGCAAAAGTAGTTTCGGTGAAATCCCGGATAAGCGAAACCGCGGCATCCAGATCAAGCAAATTGTTGTAAGATAGTTCTTTACCATGCAATTGTTCAAAGGCATCGTTCAGGTTTCCGAAGAATTCTCCTTTTTGATGAGGGTTTTCGCCATAGCGCAATACCCTGGACTTGCCCGATGCTGCCCTGAATTCCTGATAGCCGGCCATTTTGCCCATATAATTGAAAATGGCCGAGTCATAATGCGATGATTCAGCAAAGGCATAAGCCGCAAAACGAAGCCGGTCTTCGAGTGATGTACTACAATGATTGGCGGCAAGGATAGATTCCAATTCGCTGTAATGTGCTGAGGAAGGCACAACGAGTACATCCCGGTAATTTTTAGCACCGGCCCTGATTAGAGAGATACCGCCTATATCAATTTTTTCAATAATTTCTTCGTGAGTTGCGCCGGCAGCAAGGGTAGATTCAAAAGGATAAAGATCCACAATCACCAGATCGACCGGAGGGATTTGGTATTGCTCCATATCTGCCTGATCAGAAGCAAGATCACGGCGTCCGAGGATGCCTCCGAAAACTTTTGGATGTAAGGTTTTTACCCGGCCGCCTAAAATAGAGGGATAGTCTGTAATCGATTCAACCGTTTGTGCTTTAACGCCAATTGATTCGATAAAAGTAAAAGTGCCTCCTGTAGAAAAGATTTTAACACCCGAATTATCAAGTAGCTTTACCAATGATTCGAGCCCATCTTTATGGAATACTGAGATAAGGGCTGACCTTATTATTTTTACCTCGCTCATAATTTTTGCGTAAAGTTAGTGATAATGTCATGATAAATCAGAAATGTTTAAAATCAATAAACTTCTTACTGATTGAAAAACAGTAAATTATATTGATGGCATTTATTTATTCCGGACCTCTCTAAACTTGTGCAAGTTTATTAAAAAACAGGGCAAAGAACAAGGATTACTTTTAGGGAGTAGCCTATAAATGATTATTTTTACATCGGGATTAAAAATGAACAATGAAACAGTCAATTATTTTTATAAGATTATTGCGCGAAAGCTATTTATTCGCACTCAGCGCCATTGTGGTTAACAAAGTGAGGACAGTGTTATCCTTACTTGGAATTACCATTGGTATTTTCTCTATTATTTCTGTTTTTACAGTTTTTGATTCTATAGAAAACACCCTTCGTGATAGTATCAATTCGCTGGGCAGCAATGTGCTGTTTGTTCAAAAGTGGCCCTGGGCTTTTGGAGGCGATTATCCCTGGTGGAAATACATGAAGCGGCCGGAGCCCAGTATGGCTGATATGGTGGAAATACAGCGCCGAAGCCAGGCAGCTGAAGCCAGTACCTATATGGTCGGAATGAACCGTACTGTTAAGTATGCGGCTTCTTCCGTTGATAATGCCTCGGTGGTTGGTGTTTCTCATGATTACAGCATTGTTAATTCAATTGAATTTGCTGATGGCCGCTATTTTACAGCAGAAGAATCGGCTGGTGGCAGACCTGTAGCCATAATTGGAGACGAAATTGCAAAAACACTTTTTCCATCAACCGACGCGATTGGTAAGCGGATAAAAGTATTTGGCCAGCAAATCGAAGTCATAGGGCTTCTGAAAAAAGAAGGAGAGAAAAGCTTTGGTGATTCTAACGATAACCAGGTGCTGCTACCGGTAAATTTTATCAGGAATTTTATTGACCTGAAGCGGGATAACCTTGGCGCGGCTATAATG
>JAAXUD010000228.1 GCA_013336205.1 Lentimicrobium sp.
GAAAGACCATCCACCTTTATGTCCATCTGACAAGCGGTAATACCATCGCGTGTACCGGTAACTTTAAAGTCCATATCTCCCAAATGATCTTCATCACCGAGAATATCGCTGAGTACAGCAAAACGACCGGTTTTTGAGTCGCTGATAAGACCCATGGCAATACCTGAAACAGGTTTTTTCAATTTTACACCGGCATCCATCAGCGCCATTGTTCCGGCACAAACGGTAGCCATTGATGACGATCCGTTGGATTCAAGAATATCAGAAACTACACGGATAGTATAAGGATTTTCGTCGTTGCCCGGAATCATATTCTTGAGTGCGCGCATAGCCAGGTTGCCATGACCGATTTCGCGGCGGCTGGTACCCATCATTCTTTTTACTTCACCGGTTGAAAATGGAGGGAAATTGTAGTGAAGGATAAAATCGATCTTTTCTTCAATTACAACACCATCAATAATCTGCATATCAAGCTTTGAACCCAGGGTAACGGTGGTCAGCGACTGAGTTTCACCACGGGTGAATATTGCAGATCCATGTGCAGCAGGCAGATAATCAACCTCGCACCAGATAGGGCGGATTTCATCAAGCTTGCGTCCATCAAGGCGTGTTCTTTTCTCAAGAATAACGTTACGGACCGCTTCTTTTTCAACATCGTGAAAATAGCGTTTTACCAGGTTTGCCTTCTCAGCTGCTTCTTCCTCAGAAAGAGTAGCAATAAAATCAGTGACAACTGCGGTAAAGGCATCGCTGCGTTCATGCTTGGCTGTTGCATGGCTGGCAATTTCAAATACCCTGTCGTATGAAAATGCACGCACTTTATCACGCAGTTCTTCATCATTCTTTTCGTGAGAATATTCACGTTTTGGGGATGATTTTTCAACCATTGCCGCAAGTTCCAACTGGGCTTTGCATTGAATTTTTATTGCTTCGTGCGCCAGTTGAAGCGCTTCGATCATGTCGGCTTCAGAAACTTCCTTCATTTCACCCTCAACCATCATGATGTTGTCCATAGAGGCAGCAACCATCATATCGATGTCAGCAAGTGGAAGTGTATCCAGCGGAGGGTTAACGATGAATTTACCATCAATACGGGCAACCCTTACTTCGGAGATGGGGCCGTTGAAGGGAATATCTGAAACTGCCAATGCTGCAGAAGCTGCAAGGCAAGCCAGTGCATCGGGCAGAATATTGTTGTCAGAGGAAATCAGGGTAATGATAACCTGGGTTTCAGCATGAAAATTATCAGGAAAAAGCGGGCGGAGAGCCCTGTCGACCAGGCGTGCGATCAGTACTTCATAATCAGATGGCCGGGCTTCGCGTTTGAAAAAGCCACCGGGAAAACGTCCTGATGAAGCATATTTCTCACGGTATTCAACAGATAGCGGCATAAAATCTACATTTTCTGCTGCTTCTTTACGGGCAACCACTGTAGCCAGCAGCATGGTGTCGCCCATTTTTACTACGACAGACCCATCGGCCTGTTTGGCCAATTTGCCGGTCTCGATAGAAACGGTCCTTCCGTCTCCAATGTCAAATGTTTTTACTATTCCTTGCATATACAAATATTGTGAAATGGGTATTAAATACTTTTTCGGGATTTCCGCAAAAGTGGTGCAAAATTAATCTTTAATTGCATAGGGTCGGGAAACAAAAAGAAATAATTGAATCGGGATTATACAAAAAAGAGGCAATTATATAATTGCCTCTCAACTAATATGTTCAAACAGAAATTACTTCCTGATGTTCAGTTTCTTGATAACTTCCCTGTAACGTTCGATATCTTTTTCTTTCAGATAATCGAGCAGTCTTCTGCGTTTACCTACTAACCTTACAAGCGAACGCTCGGTAACCAAATCGTTACGGTTGATTTTCAGGTGACCGGTGAGGTGCTGAATTCTGTGGGTGAAAAGCGCAATCTGACCTTCGGCCGATCCTGTGTCAGTGGCATCCTTGCCATAAGCACTGAAAATATTCGTTTTTACTTCTGAAGTTAGATACATGTCAAAAAAAATTTTATTGCTTTTGTAACGGGCTGCAAAAATAGAACTTTATTTTAATTTGCACAACCATTTACACTTTTTTTATTACAATTTTTCTTACATCCGGTAAAATCTCTCTTAAGACAAGCAAATCAGCGCTTTACTCAGGAAAAAATCCTGAAAATCATTCCCGGCTGTTAATGAGTTTGCAAAAATACCTTTTTTCCTGAAACCAAACATTATTGGATTTACATTTAATCAAGACATTGACTCAAAAATATGGAAATCAGGGATGATGTGGAAGATACAAGATCACTCTTTTTCTGTTTTATTTTATCCAAACGCCAGCTATCATGTCAGTAACTGTTTGTTAATTTATTAGTTGTTAGTTATCACAACTTTATCACCTTGAGTGTATAATTTCTTAAACCTAGCTGTAGATGGCAATAATAAATACCTGAAGCCAACTGCTCAGCCTGCCAGTTTAACTTGTGAAGACCAACTGCTTGCATCCTTTCTTCCAGGGCGAAGACCATTTGTCCAAATTGATTGAAAACAGTAAATAAGATACGCTCCGCTTTATCCAGGGAGTATTCAATAAAAACTTCGCTTTGAAAAGGATTCGGATATGCCCTGACTATCTGTGCGTAACGCAATGGTACAAGATTGCGCCCAGTAACAACACCATTCTCATTAAATACCGCCAGCCCGCCTCCCTGTGTGCCAAACCATTTATTCCCGTTATCTTCAACGGCAACGCACCTCACTTCATTTCCAGGTAAACCGGAATTATTAAAGTTGTATACATTCCAGTTTAATCCGTCATATGAGGCAACGCCTCCTCCCAGCGTCGCAAACCATACCTTTCCGTCTGTATCCAGCGCGATGTCTCTGATTTCGTTATGAGGCAAGCCTGAATTAATGGTGTTGTAAATTGTCCAGTTAACTCCGTCAAAAAATGCAGCACCACCGGCCATTGTTCCAATCCACTTATTATTTTGCTGGTCGATGGCCAGGCAAAGTACTTTGTTGCAGGGAAGGTCTGAGTTACTGGTATTGTATACATCCCAGTTATCCCCGTCGAAAGTGGCAAGCCCTCCGTTAATTGTAGCAATCCACGCCACACCTGATTGATCAAAGACGATGCTGTAGACCCAATCGGCCGGTAAGCCTGAATTGAAAGAATTAAAGACAGTCCAGGTTGAATTGTCAAACTTTACAAGACCTCCGCCCCAGGTACCAAACCATTTGTTACCGGAATCATCAATAGCTAAGCAACCAATAGTATTCGAAGGAAGTCCGGAATTGGATGTGTTGTAAACAGTCCAGGAATCTCCATCCAGCAGTGCCACCCCACCGTAAAAGGTTCCGATATACAAGCGATCCGATGGATCAAACACCAGATCACAGATATGATTGTCGGGTAACCCGGAATTTAATGTATCAAAAACAGCCCAGCAGGAGCCATCAAAATAAGCAAGTCCCTGCCCCATGGTTCCAACCCATTCATTACCTGCATGGTCGAAGGCTATGCTTCTCACGTCATTAAAAATTATCGGTGGGTAGGTGGTGGAAACCTGGTAACGCAGCCAACTTTCGCCATTGTAGGTGGCAACTCCGTTCCAGGCAGTTCCAAACCAGAATTCATTGTCATAATTTACCGATAAAGCAGTTATAACGTTGTGAGGCAGGCAGCAATTAGCCGTATCGTAGCAGGTCCATGAATCCCCGTTAAGACAGGCTAATCCCCCACCCCAGGTAGCAAACCATTGCCTTCCGTTATTATCAATCTCAATCCGGTAAACTGAATTTTCGGGCAATCCGGAATTGGTTGTATCGTAAACAGTCCAGTTATCCTCAAAAAAACAGGCAGCCCCGCCAAGGTAGGTCCCTGCCCATATCTTACCTGCCTGATCAATGGCAAGACTGGTAACATAATCAATGGGAAGGGCTGAGTTACAGGTATTGTATACCTCCCAGTTAAGGCCATCAAACGCAGCAATCCCATTAACGGTGGCAAACCAGATGTTACCGTTATCCTCAACGGCAATGCTGTTCACCACATCAAAAGGCAGCCCCGAATTCGACGGGTCATAGATTGTCCAATCAGTTCCGTCAAAACTTGCAGCACCGCCTCCGTAATAATCACCGGTTCCAAGCCAGGCTTTGCCATTGGAATCAAACGCAATAGCCCCGACAACATCACAGGGCAAATCAGAATTTAAGGTGTTGTATACAGTCCATGTTTCGCCGTTGTATTTGGCAACGCCTCCGTAATTGGTACCAAACCAGATGTTGCCAACGCTGTCAATGGTGATGCATTTAATTTCATCAACAGGCAGACCTGAATTAAAGGTATTGAAAACTTTCCAGACGGATCCATCAAAACTGGCCACACCATTGTCGGTCCCAATCCATCGGGTGCCGTTCAAATCCGTCGTAATACAGCTGATATTATCGGACGGCAAGTGGCAGGTGGCAGAATAAACAATCCATTGCTCCTGTTGGGCAGAAGCGTCTATAAACAGCAGGATTACCAATCCTTTTAGCAGTCTTAACATAATTTTTAGCCTTTAGATTGCCTGAATTATAAGACTGAAATAAAGCATTCAGCCTGCCTCAATTGTAAGCAGGCTGAATACTTAGTGCTTGATTTTTACCTAGTTAAGCTTAATTATTTTGCGGGTTACTTCCCTTTGTCCACATTGTATGCGGCACAGGTAGACACCTCCGGGTAAACCGCTGGCATTCCAGAATACCTGGTATTCGCCCGGATTTTCGCAGCTGGTTTCAACTTCAAAAACCTTGCTTCCAACTGTATTGAAAATATTGACAACAGCCGGCTGGTTCCCCGGGAATGAAAATACAATCCGGGTAGAACCGTTAAAAGGATTAGGCCTGAACTGCACCTGGCCAGACTCCACCGGATTAAGGCCAACAACAGAGGCTATACCCTGGCAATAAGCGCCCATATCGGAACAGGAGCCATCCGGATCCAGTGGCATATAAGGACTTCCGGCATCTATACACAATGAAGGTGCAATGGAATCGAGCAGGTAATTATTGGCCAAGTAATCAATAAACAAAGGATCTTCGACAAGACAACGGATAAAGGTGCCATTGCCGATTCCATAAGGTTCAATGCCTTCGAGCCCTGACTCAAGATCACAATAGGACATATAAACATTGCAATCGGCTGTTTTAACACTGATCTGGTTACCGTATTTGGCGGTATTGCCCCAGAGGATGTTGTTGATTAAAACAGGATTTGACTGGGCCGAAACAATGATTCCACCGCCATAATAACTGGTAGCATTGCCGGTAATGGTGTTATTTACCAGTGTCGGGCTGCAGTTCTGGTTTACTACAATCGCACCTCCGGCTACCAGCGCCTTGTTATTGTAAAACAAGCACCGGCTGATTACAGGAGAAGAATTGAGAT
>JAAXUD010000759.1 GCA_013336205.1 Lentimicrobium sp.
TCTGAGCGATTTTGATATCAGACTGTTGTTCCCTTACCTGCGCGACTATTTATTTGTTGAATCTCTTGATGGTTTATTGTCTGCGAAGCTCAATCTTCATGGGAATGCCGATAAACCGGCAGATATTTCTACCAGTGGCCGGATTGAGGTTCGTGATTTTTCAATTATTGACACAACATCCGAAAAACTGGCGGCTGTCGGTGCTTTACAGATAGAAATTGATACAATTAACTCGGGCCGGGATATATACTATTTTCGGGATGTTTTAATCGACAGGCCGTTTTTGCGTTTTGCCATGTATGATGATGGCTATAATTTTGACCGGATCATGGTTCCTGCTGAATCTGCTGATTCGGCCGCGGTTGATGCTCAGGCTGAAATGTATGCCAATGTGTTCAGGATGATAGCCGATTATATAGCCTATTTTACCAATGAGTATAAGATAAGTAATTATAAAGCGGCCAGTTTTGAGCTTACAAATGGCGAAATTGTATACACCGATTACACCCTTGAAAATAAGTTTCTGTACCATCTCGATTCACTTCAACTTCATTCTGAAAATCTGAATTCATCCAATGAACGACTTTTAGTAAGTCTCGATGCCATGATGAATACTTCAGGGCAGATGAACGGAACGTTGAGTGTAAATCCTGATGGATTTTCTGAAATGGATATCCGCTATACGGTAAAAGGACTGTTACTTTCTGATATTAACCCTTATTCCATTTATTATGTGGCGACTCCTTTTATAGATGGCCGGCTCTTTTATGAAAACATTACCAGTATCAGGAATAAAAAGCTGAAGAGTGAAAACAACCTGAGAATAGAGGAAATCACCCTTGGTGAGAAAGTGCAGAATTCAACCGCTATGAAGTTGCCGGTCAGACTTGCCGTTTCCCTGCTCAAAGATCTTGATGGAAACATTAACCTTTCAATACCGGTTGTTGGTGACCTTGATGACCCAACCTATAAATGGGGAAGGGCCGTTTTACAGGTGCTTAAAAACATCGTGGTCAAGGCGGCGGTGGCACCTTTCAGATTATTGGCCGGTATGTTTGGTGGAAGTGAGGAAGAATACCGTGAGCTAAAAATGTCGTTTCTGCAAGGCGCACCCAACCCTACTGAATCCGGAATACTTGAGAACCTTGTTAAAGCACTTCAGGGAAAACCGGCCCTGATTCTTGGCCTGACACAGCAAACAAATACGGAGCAGGAAATTGAGATGCTTGGTTTGTATAAGGCAAAAAGGGAATTCCTGGGCTTTAGTTCATCGGATTCTTTAAATATAAGAGATGTATTAAGAATAAACGCTGTTTCAAACAGGGATTCGTTGTTTAACGTTTGGGTGGAAAAAAAGATAGGAGTCCAATCCGGATTAACCTCAGTTCAGCAAAAGGTGATTAAAATCTACGGAGTTGAAAATCTGAAAAACGAGGTGCACCTGCTTGAAAATGCCCGTGCTACAGGACTATTAAACTATTTTGTCGCCAAAGGAATTGATGCCGGCCGGATTAAAATATCTCCCAACATAGTTCAGGATGCTGCTGCCGCCCAGACTGGTCCAAAATTTAAACTGAACTACACCGTTGAAGGGGAGGAGGTTCCGGAAGATGGGAATACCGCTGCTGTTGAAGGCAAAACAGTGTCCGCGGATTTGTGAAGTGTTTAAATTCCTATTAAAATTCTTTAATATCTTTCATTAAATTGTCATGTTAATTAATAAGTTGTTAATTTTGGGATCTTAACTGACGACGTTAAGCGGGGAATTATTTTTCTGGTTTTTTTTAACGGGTAATCTGATTACCTGTTTTCATTCTTTTATTTCAGGTTACTTTTTTGTTTTAACAGTGCTTAATTCCTGCATTTCAGGGAATTGTATCTGTTAAACAAGTTAATCCTCACCGGTTCGTAAGTCAAAAAAAAATAAAAAAAATGTCAATAGTTGCTGCTAAGCTCAGGCCAATTCCAGTAATTGCCTTTCTGCTTTTTTTATCGCTGATTATTTCAATTAATACCAATGCACAGCAAATTGTAACGGCTGATGATGGCAGTCGTTACCTGCGGTTTGAGCTGATGCG
>JAAXUD010000760.1 GCA_013336205.1 Lentimicrobium sp.
CCCGGTGAATTTCTGGCCACTCAACTGGATAAGATTAAGGCTGTTGCTGCTTTTCGGATAGTCCTTTATGACTCCTGAAGAGGATAAGTGTTTCAGATGAACGCCAAAAGCATAAGACTTCGAGCGTAGTGAATTGGCGAAAAACTCGGCATAAGGCGTGGTATAATTGCCGAATCCCAGCCTGGCATAATTGCGGTAAAGCTTTTTCACCGGCTCACCCACCAGTTTCACGGCAGTGATATCGTCAGGCTTCAGGTTTGACTTCATCTGAACCGGCTTCACATTGTAGGTCATTACCGGAAGTTTAACCTCTGTTTCTTTTGCCGAAGGACTGATCGCAAGCTTATTGAAATCAGGAACTGACGGCTCAAACGCGCCAACCACTGTAACCTGTTCGTTGATCCCCTGGCTGAAAACGGGGTTGAACGAAAAGATAAAACCTGATGCCAAAAGGATGAAAGCTGATTTTCTGAGCGTTTTTATGTTGATTTTCATAGTGTCAAAAATAATGGTGCGGTGAATTGGGATTTACTACTTGATTATGATACCATCTTCATCGTCAAATTCCTTGCTGCCGGTCTGTTTAGCGGCTTCAGCCTGAATGATCAATGCAAGCTTATCGTTGGCAATTTTCTTCAGGTCTTCACCCTCGTAATTGTCGATGATACTCTGCAGGGTTTGCTTTGCCTGGAATGAATTTCCATTTTTCAGGTAAACATCCGACAGCAGGATAAAAGCTTTGGCCACCCAATAATCATAGGAAGCATAATCGCTCGTTAATTTAAAGATATGTTTCTCCGCATTTTTGTAATCTTTATCATCAAAGCTCATTTCAGCAAGGCCATAAAGCGCTTCGGCTCCAAATGCGCCCTGCGACAGTTTGATGGCCTCGTTGAAGGAACTGCGGGCCAGATCAGCGCGATCAAGCGATTTGGCCGAGTTGCCGATGATCAGGTTGGTTTCGGCAGCCACGGCCGGCGAAATACGCTCCTGCAGCATCAGCCGCTGCCCGCTCTGAATGGCCAGTCCAAAATTTCCTGTATAGTAATGACAGCGCATCTGCCCGGTAATTGCCTCGGTAAGGTTGGCTTTGTTCTCGGCGTTCTCCTCCAGCCGCTGAAACATGTCCAGGGCCTCGCTGTATTCTTTTGATTTATAGCGTATCTCGGCAGCTTTCAAAGCGGCATTCTCGGTAAAGCGCGACTTGGGACGCCCCAGTACAAATTCATAACTGGCGAGGGCTTCCGCTGTTTTCCCGACCCTGGTCTCACAATCGGCTTTGTAGAAATTGGCATTTACTGCGAAAATGCCATCAGGAAATTTCTGCAGGTAATTGTTGAATCCCGGCAGGGCATTCTCGCAATCACCACCCATATACCGGTTTTCAACCGCGGTAAATGTCAGCGAATCCTGCTCAGAACGTGAAACATTGGCAAATGGAATATCGGCAGCGTATTCAACATAAGTATCCACCTTGTTCAGGTCAACATAAATATTCCGGATAACGGCCAGGGCCTCGCGCGATTCAGGGGTGGCCGGATAGTCTTTGACGACCTTTTTGAAGGTCTCCAGTGCTTTCTGGTCGCGGTTGGTGTTGTAGTAAACCAGCCCTGTATTGAGCATGGCGTTTTTCACGAGGCTGCTTTTTGGATAATCGGCAACCACTTTTTGAAATGCTGTTAATGCATCTTCATTGCGGTTTAGCGAAACCAGGGTGCGCCCCGATTCAAAACGGGCATCGTCGGCATAAGTAGATTTCGGATAATCGCTGAGCAGCTTATTCAGGGCAGTCAGTTTCTGGCTTAGATTGCCGGTAACGCCCACTGCTACAGCTTTCTGATAAAGCGCATAATCAGCATCGGCCGCTTTTGCCAAAACCACCTGATCATATTGTTTGATGGCTTCATTGTATTGCTTCAGCATAAAGTAGCTGTCGGCCAGCCGAAGCCGCGCATCGTTGAGCATTTTTATATCGGCTGGCTTGCTTTCGATATAAGCAGCGAATGCCTTCCGGGCTTCGGTGTAATTCTTTAGTTTGAATTGTGAATAGCCAAGGCTGTAGTTCACAGTGCTGAAC
>JAAXUD010000761.1 GCA_013336205.1 Lentimicrobium sp.
GGATCTTCAGGATTAAGGTCTGCTGCACGTTGCAGTGAACCTATAAGTGCACCGATCATTTTAGTCATTTCCATTAATTGTCCACGGGATTCGTCAGAATCATGATCAGAAAGATACCCAAGTTTAGTTGCCAGAGAGGTGAAAACAACACATTCCCTGACCGCACTTTTTGCCATTTTCAGGTAGTAAATAAACTGACTTTTGTTTCGGGCAGATCCTTCTGAAATGTTGAGCGCTATCGCCTGTGCTGATAAATTAAACCGGGTTCCGATACCAGCCTGACTTTCATTCGGGAATACTATGGTTTTTTTTGTTACCCACTCGATATAATCCAGGGCTTTATGGTAAATTCTTAAATCTTCAAATCTGAAGAAGGTTACTGCTTTTTCGAGTTCAGAATCCATGTGTAGTAGTGTGTTTGTTGGTTAAAAATCCTGATTCTGGCTTTTCAGATATTTATTGGTCATTCTGAAAACGCTTTTCTATAGTTTGATTTATTCTGTTTTGATATTTGAATCCACAAAAAAACCTGATTCAAATGAATAAGTTCATTTCAATTGTTAACTATTTATTTACCTGGAAAGTAGTAATGCCATTCTCGAGAAAATCAACGATCTGGTTCGCAGCAGCAAGACCTGCGTTGATATTGGCCTCTGAGGTCTGAGCTCCCATCTTTTTGGGTGTAAAAAAGAATCTGCCTGAATACTTTTCTATAATTTCAGCCTTACAGTCAGGTTCAATATCACTCAGATATTTAAAATCTGGTCTTTCTGCAAACACTTTAAGTAATCCCTCTTCATCAATAACTTCTTTACGTGCAGTATTGACCAGGGTAGCTCCTTTGGGCATTTTTGAAAGCAAATCAAAACCTATCGACTTCTTTGTCTGAGCGTTGGCAGGGATATGCAGCGAAACATACTGACATTTACTGTATAATTCTTCAACGGTTCCAACTGCATGTAAACCATCATCTTCAATAACAGACGCCGCAACAAAGGGGTCGAATGCAAAAACATTCATTCCAAAGCCTTTGGCTATAGTAGCTACATATTTTCCAACGTTGCCATAGGCATGAATTCCCAGCGATTTTCCTCTGAGTTCAGTTCCTGAGGAACCATTAAAAGAATTTCGGGCCATGTATACCATCATTCCCAACGCAAGTTCAGCAACAGCATTGGAGTTCTGACCCGGGGTGTTCATCGCAACAACCTTATGCTCCGTGGCAGCAGCAAGGTCAATATTATCGTATCCTGCTCCTGCACGTACAATGATTTTTAATTTTTTACCAGCTTCAATTACATTACGGTCAGCAATATCGCTGCGGATTATGACTGCATCCACCGCTTCAATTGCTTTAATGAAATCTGACTGATCTGTGTACTTTTCGAGTAGTAGTAGCTCGTAACCTGCTTTTTCAACTATTTGCCTGATACCGTCAACGGCGACTTTGGCAAAAGGTTTGTCTGTAGCAATAAGAACTTTTTTCATGTTAGTCTGTGATTGTTAGAAATTCACAATAAAAGTAAATAGGATAATTCACTTAAACAAATATAAAAATGATTTTCTGTTCATTTTCGTTCAAAACCAGCTTTAACTGTTCAATATCGTTCAGTTTTGTATGTTAACTGTAAATTCTGAAATTAATATAGTATTGCCCGGATTTTTCTTTGTTAAGCGGTTTTTTGCTGTTTTCAAATCGCTCAACTCAGGTATTATAATCTCTGAGTCTTTCAATGTCTTCAAAGGGCAAGGACTTAGCAGTGAAATTACTCCTGATCAGAATGGAACACGCCAGCTCAAAGAAAACGGCCTTTTGAATTGTGTCTCTGTAATTTTTACCACAAACTACCTGGCCGTGATTTGCCATCTGAATAAGATCCGATTGATTTATTTCTGCTGCAACTGAATCTGCCAGTTCTTTGGTTCCTGGTGCTATGAAAGGTATAGAACCAATTTTTCCCAGGTAAATCGGCACTTCAATTATTACATTATAATCGGGCTTAAAATCCATACAGGCTATGGTGGTGGCCGATGGAGCCTGAAAGTGAAGTATTGTATTGATATCAGGCCTTTTT
>JAAXUD010000762.1 GCA_013336205.1 Lentimicrobium sp.
AAACCCCGAAGCAGTGTGACCGGCCAACAGCCCCTTCGCCCGGGCGCTTTTGCTTTCTCTCGCCTTCACACCCAGTCTATTCAATTAAAAAAAAGACAACCGGAAATGGTTGTCATTTTTTAATTAATTCTGAAATCAGCTATTCTTTAGCCTTTTCCATTTCATCAGATTTCTCACCAATTCTGTTTATTTTGAACATCGGGCCAAATTTTATTTTAAGCGCTGCAATTTTTCTATTGTCCGCAGAAGTAAGACCTTCCTTTTCTACTGTATTTTTTCTGCTATCCAGCGCTTCGTACATCAATTTAATTTCGTCCCAGTCTTCCCTTGTATACTTGTCCTTATTGTCTGAAACAGTAGTGACAAAATTATCATAGACACTCAGAATATTGTCCTTGCCTACCCAGTCAAAATTCATATCAGCACCAATTTTACCTTCTCCAAACAAAGAGTTTCGCATTTGCTGTTTTGAATCAATCTCTGATACCGCATCAATCTCCGCTTCCAACGCTTCGTATTGAGCTTTGGCTGCATCAATTTTCATCTGTGCTTTTTCCTTTTCTTTTATATTTCCCATAGCCATTTCTGCATCAACATTTTTAGATTGATAGGCCACTTCAATTGCCGGCCAGTTTGCACTGGCATCTTCTACAGGGATTTTACTGACTGAATCAATATAATCTGCAAATGCATCCACTGTTCCCTCTGCTTCTGCAATTTTTTTATCAGTACATGATGCAAATCCCAGCGCAATAAATGCCATTCCCAAAAACAAAGTTCTTTTTTTCATTGTGTATCAGCTTAGATGTGATTTTTTTATATCGCAAAATTAGAGGCTGCTGCCCTGGCTTGTGTTATACAATAATTTAATTATCTTACATTATTCACATGTAATTAAACAGAATTGAGCCATCACCAATTTCCGCACCAGCCACTTTCTGAAAGAGCTCATTTACTTTTTTCGCTCCCCCGTTGATTTTTACTCATTTTTTGCCCTGATCTTATCAAAGCGCTATTGATCCTCAAACCCTCTGTTCCGAACAAATCCTGATTTTATCTGTTATCCTGCTGCATTTTTTTTATTAAATTTGCAGCTTCAAACGGATATTTCCCTTCCGGGAAAATGTTTGAATTATAAAGAAGAGGGGAGAGACCAGGCTCTGTGAACCTCTGGCAACCATCCTACAAACTATGGAAACGGTGCCAATACCTGTTCCCCGAAAAGGGAAACTTATAATTGAAACACAGCTGCGTTGCGCTTTCCGGCTAACATAAATGTGTTTTTTATTGTTGAATAACTTGTCTGCTGCGGCGTGCATTGCATGTCCCGGTGTGCCGGTTTAAACTAATTGTGATGCACATAGAAAAAAACATATTTAAGGAACTGGAGAACAGGGTTCTTGTGCTGGATGGTGCCATGGGCACCATGATTCAGCGATACCGCCTGGAAGAATCGGATTACCGTGGCGAACGCTTCCGCAACCATCCATCGGACGTAAAAGGCAACAACGACCTGTTGTGCCTGACCCGCCCCGACATCATCCTTGAAATCCACAAAGCCTACCTCGATGCAGGTGCAGACATCATTGAAACCAATACTTTTAATGCAACCAGCATTTCCATGGCCGATTATCACATGGAAAATCTTGTTTATGAAATTAACAAAGCCGCTGCGAAGATTGCCCGGGAGGCAGCCGATGAATTTACCCGGCTGAGTCCTGCCAAACCTCGTTTCGTGGCTGGCGCCATCGGCCCTACCAACAAAACAGCCTCCATGTCGCCCGATGTGAACGACCCCGGATTCAGGGCTGTGCATTATGACGACCTGGTCACATCTTACACGGAGCAAATCAATGGCCTGATTGATGGGGGTGTAGAATTACTGCTGGTCGAGACCATTTTCGATACACTCAACGCCAAGGCCGCTCTGTTTGCCATCAACGAAGTGCTGCGCAAACGCGGCGTCCGTATACCCGTGATGGTATCGGGCACCATTACCGACCTGAGCGGGCGCACCCTTTCGGGCAGCCTGGATTCCACCATTTCCCGAACGGTATCGACCAGCCTGCTCTC
>JAAXUD010000229.1 GCA_013336205.1 Lentimicrobium sp.
GCGCCATTTTGCATTTTCTTCAGCGGCACTGAATAACTCAATAGCTTCAGTTGGGAACGACTTCTTGAGAGAAGTATAGCGTACTTCACTTTCAAGAAATGCCTGGAATTTGGTAAAATCAGGTTCTTTTGAATCAAGCTGGAATGGATTTTTACCTTCATTTTCCAACATAGGATTATACCTGTATAAAGACCAGTATCCGGCTTCCACTGCATGTTCCTGCTGTTCATTTGCTTTTCCCATACCTGCTCTGATTCCATGGTTAATACATGGGGCATAAGCGATAATCAATGATGGACCGGGATAGGCTTCAGCTTCGCGGAGGGCTTTAAGGTACTGAGATTGGCTGGCACCCATAGCAACCTGCGCTACATATACATAACCATAACTCATTGCCATCATACCCAGATCTTTTTTCCTGACCTTCTTACCACTGGCAGCAAACTTGGCTACAGCACCCACCGGAGTAGATTTTGAAGCCTGACCGCCGGTGTTTGAGTATACCTCGGTATCGAGAACCAGCAGGTTTACATCTTCGCCCGATGCAATAACATGGTCAAGTCCACCATATCCGATATCATATGCCCAGCCATCACCGCCAAACATCCAGATTGAGCGTTTTACGAGATACTGTTTGATGGCGACTATTTCCTTTGCCACCGGTGCTGATTCCTTTTCAAGTAATGGCAGCACTTTTTCTGAAGCAGTGCGCGAACCTGTTGCATTATCTTTATTGGCGATCCATTCCTGACAAGCCTCTTTCAGTTCGGCATTAAAATCACCATTGATGATAATTCCCATTCGCTCAACAATACGGTTACGAAGTTTGGCAACTCCCGTAGCCATACCAAAACCATATTCGGCATTGTCTTCAAAGAGTGAATTTGCCCATGCAGGACCGGCTCCATTCGCATTCATAGTATACGGAGTCGAAGGTGCAGAACCACCGTAGATAGATGAACATCCGGTAGCATTGGCCACCATCATTCTATCTCCGTAGAGCTGTGTAATCAGCTTGATGTAAGGTGTTTCACCGCATCCTGAGCAGGCGCCGGAGAACTCAAACAAAGGCTGTGCAAACTGACTGTTTTTAACACTCTGTTCTTTGGGAACAATGGTATCTTTATAGGTAACGGTCTTACTGACGATATTCCACAGGTTATCCTGTCCCATCTGGCTATCCAGCGATTCCATTACCAGCGCTTTGGTTTTTGCAGGACAAACATCCACGCAATTACCACAGCCGGTGCAATCGAGCGGGCTCAACTGGATACGGAACTGAAGACCTTCAAATGTTTTAGGAATAGCTTTCAATGCTGGTGTGCCTTCCGGCAATGCTTTCATTTCCTCTTCGTTGATCAGGAAAGGACGAATACAGGCGTGAGGGCAAACATAAGCGCACTGATTACATTGTATACAGTTTTCAGGAATCCATTCCGGCACATTTACTGCAATACCACGTTTCTCAAATGCAGTTGTACCGGCAGGGAATGTTCCATCTTCACGACCAAGAAACGCGCTAACCGGCAGGTCATCACCTTTCATTGCGTTGATAGGCTCAACCACATTGCGGATAAAATCAGGAAGCTCGCGTGTATCCACGTGTTTTTCAACCTTAATAGTTTTCCATTCTGCAGGAATCTCAATTTTTGTAACATCGCCACCACGATCAATCGCGGCATTGTTCATTTTAACGATTTCTTCTCCCTTACGGCCAAAGCTCTTTATAATAGCTTTCTTCATATAATCAACCGCAGTGTTATAAGCAATAACCTCCGAGATTTTAAAGAATGTTGACTGCATAATCGTGTTGGTACGTCCGCCAAGTCCGATTTCTTCCGCTATTTCAGTTGCATTGATGATATAGAAGTTGATATCGTTTTCGGCCATGTACTTCTTCATGTGGTCAGGTATCCTGTTTTTTGTCTCCTCAACACTCCAGGTGCTGTTGAGCAGGAAAGTACCACCTTTTTTGAGGCCTTTCAGCATATCATATTTTTCAAGATAGGCCGGAACGTGACAGGCAACAAAGTCAGGCGTATTCACGAGGTAAGGTGAGCGGATTGGTTTATCGCCAAAGCGCAGGTGTGAAGTGGTTACGCCGCCTGATTTCTTGGAATCATAGGCAAAGTAGGCCTGGCAGTATTTATCAGTGGTGTCACCAATAATTTTAATTGAATTTTTGTTGGCTCCAACAGTTCCGTCAGCACCAATACCATAAAATTTAGCCTGGTAAGTACCTTTATCTGCAAGGTCAATTTCAGGAAGCAAAGGCAATGAGGTAAAAGTTACATCGTCAACAATACCAACAGTGAACCTGTTTTTGGGTTCAGCACTTTTCAGGTTGTTGATTACTGAAATAATCATTGAAGGAGTGGTATCTTTCGAACTAAGTCCGTAGCGTCCACCTACAACGATAGGTTTATTCGGTCTGTCGTAGAACAGGTCTTTAATATCGAGGTAAAGAGGTTCGCCGTTTGCGCCAGGCTCTTTTGTGCGATCAAGTACACAAACACGTTTTGCGCTTTCAGGCATAACCCGGAAGAAATATTTGGCAGAGAATGGTCTGTAAAGGTGAACCGAAACAAGTCCTATTTTCTCGCCTTTTGCATTCAGGTAGTCAATAACTTCTTTAATGGTATCGGTAATTGAGCCCATTGCGATCAGCACATTCTCTGCATCCGGTGCACCATAATAAGTAAAAGGATGATATTCGCGGCCTGTAAGTTTGGTAATCTGCTGCATATAATCCTCAACCATATCGGGAAGCACATCATAATATGAATTTGCGGCTTCGCGAGACTGGAAGTAAATATCAGGATTCTGAGCCGTACCGCGGGTAACAGGACTCTCAGGATTCAGAGCGCGGTCGCGGAAAGCCTGCAAGGCATCCCAATCCAGCATGGCAGCCATATCTTCGTTTGAAGGTGCTTCTGCTTTCTGAATTTCATGAGAAGTACGGAAACCATCAAAGAAGTGCAGGAAAGGCACCCTTGATTTAATTGCGGCCAGGTGAGCTATTCCGGCGATATCAAGAATTTCCTGAACACTGCCGGTAGCCAGCATAGCAAATCCTGTTTGCCTGGTTGAATAAATATCGGAATGATCCCCAAAAATTGACAATGCCTGTGCTGCAAGACTACGGGCCGAAACGTGGAAAACAGCCGGCAACAATTCACCAGAGATTTTATACATGTTAGGGATCATCAGCAATAAACCCTGCGATGCCGTATATGTAGTGGTTAAGGCGCCAGCCTGAAGCGAGCCGTGCAATGCCCCTGCGGCACCAGCCTCAGACTGCATTTCAGTCACTTTAACTGTTTCACCGAAGATGTTTTTACGGCCGAATGCAGCCCATTCGTCAACATATTCAGCCATGGTTGAAGAGGGTGTGATGGGGTAAATCGCAGCAACTTCACTAAACATATAAGCTATATGCGCCGCTGCGTAATTTCCATCACAGGTAACAAAATTTTTCTTTTTTGTCATATCAGTTATTATTTAAAACGCTCATTAACAATTACTCCCAGCCTTTTCTGAAAAGCAGTGCAAAATTACTTATTTATATACAAACAGTCGCAACTTTAACACAGGAATGAGCCTGAAAACACTCTATTTATAATCAATTTAATTAAGTAACCTGGAAAATAAATTTAGAAATTCTGCTGCCAATATTGCCTGGCCATCATATAAAATCTCACATCCAGGAAGCTGTCGCGAACAATCTGATAACCTCAAACACCTTATTTTAAAAAGAAAAGTAAATGCAAATTTTCTTTTTCTTTACCCTCTATATTTGAGCCTATATTGTTTAAAACCGATTTAACAACCAATTCCGAAGGCAGGATAATCTATTGGTCCGGGCCATAAAACGACTTAAAAACCTCTAATAATTACAGTAATTCATTTAAGTAGTTTTTGGTTTATCGTTCAAATTTATAATTTTACACTGTTTTCAGACTATTAATCAAAGCTCTGAGAACAAAAACCGTTAAAATATTGTTAATTCTCTAAAATAATAAAAAACCAAAAACTATTAAGGAGGTCATTATATGTCAAAACTTGCGGTAAACTACATGGGCATTCCCCTTAAGAACCCAATTATTGTAGGATCCAGTAATCTGGTGAACAATGTTGATATGCTTCGTAAACTGCAGGATGCAGGGGCAGCTGCAATTGTATACAAATCACTGTTTGAGGAACAGATTCAATTAGAGAGTATCCAATTTCAGGACGAAATGGAACTTTACAATGAACGTAATGCTGAAATGATCAGTCTTTTCCCAGGTATGGAACATGCCGGACCGGAAGAACATCTCGCCAAATTGCGTGAAGCAAAAGCAATACTTGACATACCCCTTATTGCAAGTCTCAATTGTGTATTCACAGAAACCTGGGTTGAATACGCCGAGTTAATTGAGAAGACAGGAGTTGACGGCCTTGAGTTGAATTTTTTCTCGGTCCCGCGCGATTTTGAAACGGAAGCCAAATCAATTGAAGATGAACAGGTTTCAGTTGTAGAACATGTTTGTAAAAAAGTTAAGATTCCGGTAAGCGTGAAATTAAGCCCGTTCTATACCAATCCTTTACAGGTGATCAGCAGAATGGCCAAAGCCGGAGCCAGGAGTTTTATTCTATTCAATCGCATGTTTGAACCTGATATTAATCTTGACACATTGCAGCATAGCACTCCATTTAATCTGAGCAGCGAAGGAGATTACCGACTGGCGCTTCGTTATGCCGGCGTTCTTTACAAAAACACAGAAGCTTCTATTTGCAGCTCTTCCGGAATTTACACAGGAAATGATATCGTTAAAATGATACTTGCCGGGGCTGATACTGTGCAGATTGTAAGTGCACTGTACAAACACAAACCTGATCTGATTTCAACAATGCTGTCGGATCTGGAAAAATTTATGGACAAACACGGTTTTGCAAGCCTCAACGATTTCAGGGGTAAATTGTCGAAAGCCATGGTCAAGGATCCATATATTTATAAAAGAGCTCAATATATCGACCTTCTTTTACATTCAGAACAAATTTTTAATAAATACCCGACTAAGTAAGTTACTGCAGCGATAGTTTAAAAGCCGGTTATTACCGGCTTTTTTTGTTTATTATATCAGATAAAATGAATCTGATGAATCCACCCCAATTATCAGCGATTCACTAAAAATTAATTCAATAAAAAGATGAATTCCAACAATTAAAAAGGAAAATCCTCCTCTGTTTCTTTTAAAATTATTTTATCCTGAACCGGTTCGTTGGCAAGTTTATGAACGGAATTGCCTTCCACAAAGATTGCCCTGTATGGCTTGGTAGGACATGCATATTCGCAGGCACCGCATCCGATACAGATTTTATCATCAACTTCGGGTATAGTCAATGCATCTTTGTATGGCACCATG
>JAAXUD010000230.1 GCA_013336205.1 Lentimicrobium sp.
AAACAGAGGAATTTACTTCTGCTCTGGTGCTTGCAAGACTACTGTTTTCGGATCAACGGTGATTTCTCCGAGCCTGGTGGCAACTTCCGGTTTCATGCTTTCCTGGTAGCGGCCACCCAGGTGGCGGGCAAGAAACTTTTCGGCAGCAGCCAGCATCGCCATATTGTTGACAGGGCGTGCAAAGCCGTGACCTTCGTCGGGGGCTACAATGTATTCAACTGCAAACCCACGATCGCGCAGTGCAACCACTATCTGGTCTGACTCGTGCTGATTTACGCGGGGATCATTGGCGCCTTGAACCACCAGTAAGGGTGCTTTGATTTTGTCGGCAGAAAATAAAGGCGACATACGCTCAAGTTCTGCTTTTCCTTCAGGTGTGGATGGATCGCCCATACGCATATAGAACACCTTGCGGATTGATTCCCAATAAGGAGGAATAGAATTGAGCAGGGTAATCAGGTTTGAGGGGCCAACTATTGAAACACCACAGGCATAGACGTCAGGTGTAAAAGCAAGGCCGGCCAATGTGGCGTAACCACCATAAGAGCCACCCATGATGGCAACTTTTTTGGCGTCAACAATACCCTGACTTACCAGGTGTTTAACACCCCAGGTGATGTCGTCCTGCATCTTACTACCCCATTCTTTGTTTCCGGCATTGATAAACTTTTTGCCATAGCCGGTCGATGATCTGAAGTTAGGGTCAAGTACTGCATAGCCTCTGTTGGCAAGGAATTGCGCGTAAGAATTGAATCCCCAACCGCTTCTGGCCCAGGGGCCACCATGTGGCATCACGACCAACGGAAGGTTTTTGGCTTCCACCCCTTTGGGCAGGGTAAGGTAGGCCGGAATCTCAAGTCCATCACTAGACTTGTAGCGGATTGCCTCCATCGGGGCCATGTCTTTCGTTGGGATGGTCGGTCTTGGCTTGTACTGAAAAGTTAGTTTCTTTGTCTGACGGTCGTATAAGTATGTAGTTCCCGGGTCAATGTCGCTGTAGGCGGCAATTAACCAGAAGCGCTCATCTGCCGTTGTCCTGGCAAAGTAAAAATCCAATCCAGGTAACTCTTGCCTGATCATCTTATAATCTTGCTCATAATCAGTATTTTTAAAATAGAGGTTTGTCCGCTCATCTTCATAGGAAGTGAAGATGATTTCCCTGGAAACTTCTGAAAAGGCCACATCGCCTACATCAACTTTGTTTTGAGGATCAGCTTCAACGAATTCCTCGTTCATTTTTGAAGGATCAAAAAGAACCAATTGCGAAAGGTTACGTTCATCTCCTTTGTTGGTAACCATATATACCCGTTTGTTGTCCTTATGGAAGGCAACTACATACGCTTCTTCGAACACACTTGTTGAATAAACCGAGGTAAATCCTTTTTCATTAACCCTCAGAATTTCATTACTGCCATCCATATTGGAACGGGTAGCCAGGCGTAATTTATCATCCCAGTCAAAAATCCAGCCTGTAATCCGGTCTTCGGGTGAGTTTTTGCGAATCAGGGTGCGCTCTCCGGTTGAAATTTTCATTTTGTAGAGGTCGTGCCAGGCAGGATCCTGATCATTTAAGCCGATAAACATGGCATCGGGGTCAGATTTGGGAACTGAAAAAATCTGCACTCTCACGCCCTTGAGGTTTGTAAGATCGCGATTCACCGGAACCTCAGCACCGGCGGCTGCCTTCTCTGATGGATTCACCGCGTAAATATTGAAGTTCTCATCGCCTCCCTTATCCTGCACGTAAAGTATGTATTTGCCATCCCTCGACCAGAAGTAGGAGCGGACAGGCCTGGCGGCATCGGCTGTAACAGGGCGGGCCGCTTCAAATGGCTCGTCAAGTTTCTTAACCCAGATATTCATTACACCATTAAGTGGTTTTATGAATGATATAAATGTTCCGTCGGGAGACAACTGTCCGCCCGCAATCTCAGGATTGTCGAAAAAAAGTTCCCGGTCAATCAGTGGTGGTAACTGATTTTGTTGGGCTGAAGCCTGAAATCCCGTAATTGACAACGTCATGGCAATAAGGATTAATTTAATTGTTTTCATATCTGTTATTTGGTTTGGGTTTAAAGTCTGACTTTTAAAGATGTAATTGGAATGCTGATCTATTATCAGTAATCTTAATTTTACGCGATTATAGCAGAGTAGAGGAGGAAAAGTACATAGTTAGTACCTGTGATAAACGCCTGATTTTAATTTTTGTTGAGATGTAGGGTAAAACTTAGACGGGGAAGTTGTTAAAAGATTACACTTTTCATAAAAATAGTCCGAAAATTTCTCCAGGTTGGATTATAAATGTTTTCAGAAATGATACTTTCTTATTAATACATCTTTATTCCGGAATAATTGCCTTGATGTGAAAGAATAGGGAAAATGATGGATATACTTCAAAACCTGAACAAAAAATCAGGGACATGAATATCATTGTCCCTGATTTTTTGTTTAGGCTGAAATATTGTTGTTCCGGAGATTAGTAAATCTTTTTATCCATATGATTGAGAAAGACTTCCACATCGGGATAATATTCCTTTATGCGTTTATAATTACGTCTGAGCTCATCGTAAGGAATGTGGGTAATTACAATTTTCTTTGGTTTTATATAATTTTCGATAATTCTCCTTCCCTCGCAATCGAGTAGAAACCAGTAATGGATAAAGGCTACATCTATATTTTCGTCCTGTAATTTGTACCCAACGAAATTTTCATCTTCCCAGCCTGCATCACCAATATGAATCATTTTTTTTCCACCCATCTCAATCAGGAACCCGAGACTTTGTACTTTGTAATCGTCTTTTCCCATGTGTCGCTGAGCCAGAAATTTTACCTTAAACTGGTCAGCTTCAAAAGTCTCGGATCCAAACATCGGCAGATCGATAATTTTCATCTGGTCAGGGCGTTTCAACTCAGGATCCTGTTTCAGTATCCTTTTCATCACCGAGTCAGTCTGCATATTGGTGATAAGCGTAGTTTTGGGATTATTAACAAGGTACCTCGACATCAGCGTGGCATTAAAGTGGTCATCATGATAATGGGAAACCAGGAAGTAATTAATGTTTTTAAAGGGAGCTGAACCAGTGGTCATGGCTTTCTGTAACTTTTTAGAAGGGGTTTCCCATATATCCCCGTCAAGGTAGAGGGCATCAATCAATACACGTGTATTTCCGGCGGTAAACATAAACCCTGAATTCGCGATGTAAGTAACTTCCACACGCCCGGCTGGCGGCGGGCTAATAAGCGGAGATTCATTCAGCATATCCTGCGCAGACAGCGAAGATGCAATGATTAGAAAAAAAGAAAGGATGTAGGTACGGTTCATAATTATCGGGTTCGTTTTGGTGTAAAGATTTTTTATTGCCTGCAATTGAACTGATTCGTTCATTAATTATCAAACAAAACAAAAGTAACAACCGCACTTCCAAATTGTTTCCTGTTTGGAATGATTTTAAAAACAATTTAGCGCTCATTGGGCAAAGGAAAAGGCTTGTAAATATAACCGGGATTGTTTGCCGGAATAGATAAAAGCCTTGAGAAGATGGAGTGATTTTAAGTTTTTTTCCAGCTAAAACCATAATGGGAGGCATATAATCTGAATCCTGAATTATATCGAATTACAAGCGGAATATTGTGGCACCGGAATTTTCTTCGTCGCGCATCCATTTTATATTCAATTATTCGTCCTTTTTCTGAAGTCGAATTCCTCTTAAACCGGGACAATGATTTAATCCTGATTAGTCTGCTATCAGGTAGTTTCTCTTATTATTATACATCAGTACATAACCTCTTTTGTTCGCATCGCTTAAAAATGAATAGCTTACCAGGGTCTCCAGGAATGACTTTTTTCCATGAATGGGTTCAATAATTTTTCAACTCTTCCATCTGCCACACCAATTCTCTTTGCAAATTCTATAAAGTCGTTTATACATGGATGTCCACTCTTTTTCTATTGTTCACTTTTAAAGTTATCTGAAAACAATCCATTACCCAGTGCAAAATCAGTATCATGCAAATGCAGCAGGGTATTAAAATCACAGTATAGTGTGATTATGTTATTTATTTATAAGTGGTAGAAAGGAAAAGCCTGTAGAATCACATTTGAATGTGATTTAATCGTTAGAATCAAGCGTCAGATCCAATGATTGTAAAATTATTCCTGCTTTATTATCTTTTCCCAGAGTTTTTTATTGTCTGAATTGAAACAACTTACCGAAAGTTGCCTGTCTCCGGCAGGGCCGCTGAACCTGATCAACCCATAGTTGCGTTCCAGGGTCAAGGTTTCCGGAATTCTAAGGCTGTTTTTCCACTTGCCTCCGCTTTTATTAACGCCGGCACTCAGGGTGGAAAAAGTGAGATCATGGATTGTTGGTTTTCCTGCTTCTTTGAGTAAGGAGATTTCTGAGAAATGCACATCGCCGGTAACAAAGATGACGTTTTTGATATTGTTCAACTGAATAAAGTTGATAATGCGTTCACGCTCCTGGTTAAATCCATTAGCTGAGTATAACTCATTGGAAGCTTCATCAGAAAGGAACTGCCCGCCCATCGCGACAAGCTTGAACGTAGCCTTGCTGCTTACCAGGTTATTAAGCAGCCATTCCAGCTGTTGTTCGCCAAGTATGGTTTTATTTTCCTTTTGTACTTCATTGGGGTCGCGGTACCAGCGGTTATCAAGCAGGAAAAAATCGGCATCGCCCCATTGGAATGAGGTAACAGCTCCTTCTATAGTTCCTGTTCCATAAGTTGGATTCCCCCAGAAATGGCGGAATGTTTCAAGCGCAGTGTTTTTGTTGAAGAATGATTTGTTGCTGTTGTCGGGGCCATAATCATGATCATCCCAGATGGCATAATGGTGGGTTGAAGCCAGGAAAGGTTGCAGTTCAGGCAGCGAACGGGTGTGGGTGTAACGCTGCTGCATTCCGGTTCGCGAATTCCAGTCCGGCTCACGCAGGTAAACATTATCGCCCAACCAAAGCATGAAATCGGCTTTCTGCGCTGCCATGCCGGTAAAAATACGGTAATCACCACCATACGGATTGCCCGGCCGGTCGTATTCCGCCTGGTTTATGTAGGCGCAACTACCTGTAAGCATGGTGAATTCAGGTGGATCACCCCGCCATTTCCATAAGGGCGGTGTACTGAATTGGGTAGGGTAGGGCAGCGATACCGGTTTATCATCGATAAAAAGCCTGTAATTATATATCCGGCCGGGTTCAACCGTGTCGGCAATTAGCCGGGCGGTATAGGCTGTTGCCTTGTTTGTCAGTACTTTATTGGTTCTTCTGAGTACTTCAGAGTTTTCAGCGTCAGCATATACTGCATAAACTTCTGCTGAGCGGGTGGTTTGCACCCACAACATAGCTTCACGCATATCTGCATAACCCGGCATAGGACTGGTCCTATGCCGG
>JAAXUD010000763.1 GCA_013336205.1 Lentimicrobium sp.
CCTTCAGATACCTGAGATGTCTTATGTCAGATTTGTTGATGTTAAACTGGCTAAAATTTTCAAAGTACAGATTTTTCAGTATTTCATTCGGCGTTGCTGTCAGAATGAGGTTCATCCCAAATTCAGATTTTTTTGTTGTTCCTTTTTCTAATCCATACAATTTATCTGTTTCCCTGCTGTCAAAAATCTGCTGCGTTTTTATTTTTGTCATTTTCCCGTTTACTATTCCAAATTCTATTGTAAAACTGTCATTGACATCATATTTAATCCCTCCTGAATAATTTTTATAACCCGGTGAAAGATAAGCGGTATATAAATACTTAATCTGGTTGCCTGCACTGTCCTCCTTATATTCGTAATGCCTGAAATACTGGCTTTTGGAATTTGCGCTGATGTTAAGGGCAAACTTTGACTTCCAGAATTGAAATGACACAGAGTTTTTGAAGCAATACTGGTCTTCAGAAATGGAAGTAACGCTGTCGGCATAGTCTCTGAGGCCGAATTCTGTAAAATAATAGTTAGTCATTGAAAATTTGCCAGACTTAACTTTATTGTTGATTGTCAGATTATAATAAAGGTAAAGATTGTTTTTTTCATTGGAGGTGAGACCGTTGATATAGCTTATCCCTGTAAAGGTTGTGAAAAAATCAATCATTGTTACCACCGTAATTTGTTTTACTGCCCGGGCTGGCGCCTGACTGCAGCTATCCTGGCCGTATGCCCTGGAAAGAGGTAAAACCAGTAGTGCCAATATTAATGTTATTCCTGAGAAGCCATATGTAGATTTGTTACACCTGCCGGAATAGCCAAAGAACCAGATTTTACCGGGAATGGTGCACATTGAATCAATATTCGTATTTGATTACAGGGTTTTACAACCATAGTTTCTTAACAATATTACCAGCCTGTTTATACCAGCTTGTATCGTTTTTGCTCTTCCCGGCCCAAAGGATCAGGAAATCCCTTCAGGAAGTAACTGCTGAAACAATAGTGATAGAAGCGTGAAACAGTATACAGTGCTCTGCCTGATAAACAGGGGGCTATTTACTATTGAAGATAGCCCCCTGGAGAGGATTAAAGCGGAATTTCAATGTAGAATTTTCCGTTTCTGTAAGTCAACTCATATTCGCCCTTTTTTATCAGGACTGGTTTTGAAGCCTGAATTGCTCTGTTGATTTCCTCGGTCATTGAAATATCTTCAGCGAAAATAACTGAACCCTTGTTTTTAAAGTACAGCATTTTATCGGGTTGCACTTTCTGAATATCACTTTCGTAGATACAAATAATCATGCTTCCTCTTTCCTCATTTACATCGAATGTACTATTCACAGCCCCTTCGGTATATGAAGAACTACTGGAGATTGAACAAAGTCCGAAACCCTGACAGTCGTTGCTTTTACGTCCGATTGTTATGGTGGTTTTGATAACGATCCCGGCAATCGCCGGAGAGACAGTCAGAAGCATGGCAATACCTGCCATTAACAATGTTCTCTTCATATTTTTGCTTATTAAATAACCGTTTGATTACATCGCTCAGGATGGGGGATTTTCCACTTTCGCAGTCAGACCGGCAGATACAACTGTACATGCAAACCAGCGCGGACGATTATTCAGCGTTAGGATAATTGTCCGGAAAGATGGATGTTTTTTTCTTCGCCTTGTTTATTTTTTTTTGTTTTTATTTGGTTCGTACCAGATCATTTCGCGTTGACAATAAGCCTCTTACTGAGGTTTTTTATGCTTTGGGGCAGGCTATCCCCTGGTTTCAAAATACCTGAGGTTAATTTCAGGATTTTGGTTTGATAAGTCCCGGATCCGGGTACCCGGTTGTTTATTAAATATTAATGCAGATTTTCGTTCTTTCTGTCACTGCATTAAAGCTGGAAACTTAAGGTTTCGGTTCCGCGTTTAATAATTAGATTATGCTGCATTGATTTTCCGTCCAGCTCACTGATAAGCCTTACTACTTCGCAATTATCACCTTCATTTGCCTTAATGTTGTCAATTGAGATGATTTGATCGCCGACTTTTAACCCGGCTTTTTCGGCAAGGCCATTTACTGTTAAATTGAT
>JAAXUD010000231.1 GCA_013336205.1 Lentimicrobium sp.
GCTGATTCAGATACTGATAATTCAAATAATCAAAACATGGCTTTTAAAAAGGATAAATCTGGTATGGATTCAAAAAGTAGTCAGGAATCATTGGTTTATGACAATATTAGTTTCATGGCTTTAATTGAGAATGCGCCGGACGGAATAACAATGCTTGATGCAAATGGTAAAATCAGGTATGCTAGTCCTTCAGCCAGACGTATTTTAGGCTATGCAACAGAACACATTGGTGGATTTGGATTGTCAGATTGCACTCACCCTGACGATTTACCCATGGTAATGAATGCGATCAAAGAAATTATAGAAGAACCGGCAAAAATCAGGGTAATTGAATTTCGGATAAGAACCACTGATGAGGTGCAGAAATGGATAGAAAGTACCATGACCAATAAACTGGCAATTCCAGGTCTTGAATCTATCGTGTTTAACTTCAGGGAAATAACTGACAGGAAGAAATCGGAGAATGCACTCCGGTTGAGTGAAGAAAAATTCAGGGTGTTGCTTGAACTTGCTTCTGATGCATTTTTTCAGGGGAATACCAGGGGAGATTTCGTAACAGTAAATAACAAAGCAGTAGAGTTAACCGGATACAGCAGGGAAGAGCTATTAAATATGAATATCAACGGCTTGTTTGAGCCGGATACCTTGAAAAATAAACCCTTAAATTACCAGAAACTTAATCTTGGTGAAGTGCTCAGGAATGAAAGGCGTTTGAAATGTAAAGATGGTTCCCTTCTTGAAGTTGAAATGCAGTCGAAAGCGATGCCTGATGGCACTTATCAATCCTTTTTCAGGGATATAACCGAGAGGAAGAAAGCTGAAGTTGAGCTGGAACGTCAACGGCGTTTCTTTGAGCAGATGTTTCTTCAGTCTGCCACTAGTACTCAGATTCTCGATCCTGAAGGCTGGTGTTTAAGGGTAAATTTAAAGTTATGCGAAGCATTTGGTGTAAAGCCTGAAAGCATTGAAGGCAAAGTTTACAATATATTCGAAGATGCCGAAATCAAAAAGAATGGAATTGATAAAATACTAAAAAAGGTTTTTAACGAACACAGCGTTGAGCAATGGGAGGTTTATTTTGATATTGGTTTTGCGGCGGAATCACAGGGAATTAAAGTTGAGGCAGGTAAAAAAATCTGGTTTGCCAATAAAGCCTATCCCATTCTGGATGAAAATGGAGCATTGCTCAATGTTATTATTCAGCATGAGGATATTTCTGAGCGCAAAAATGCAGAAGAATCATTAAAAATTAAGGAAAGACAGTTGTCTGATCTGATAAATGCCACCAATGACATTATTTGCTTTAAGGATGGGGCAGGCAGATGGTTAAAAGCCAATAATGCAGACCTTGAGTTGTTTGGCTTAATCGGTACGGACTATTTTATGAAAAAGGATTCTGAACTGGCTCAAAATGCACATCCTATGCATTTCAATTCTTTTTTGGAATGTGAAAAAACAGATGAAATTGCCTGGCTCAAAAGAACGCCTTCAATTGAGGATGAAGTTATACCAGTGATAGACGGAGAACCCCGCACTTACGAGGTTATAAAAACACCTGTTTTTAATGAGGATGGAAGCCGCAGTGGTCTGGTTGTTTTCGGAAGGGATATTACACATCGCAAAGCAACCGAGCAAGCCCTGCGGGAAAGTGAGTTAAAGTATCGGCAAATGGTTGAATATACGCCTGATGCAATAGTTATTCACGCTGAAGATAAAATTCTTTTTGTTAATCCTGCTGCCCTTAAATTAATGGGAGTTGATTCCTATGAACAAATCAGGAACGTATCACTGCTTGCTTTTATGCACCCTGAATCACGGGAAATTGCAATAAACCGGATTAAAAAAGTATCAGAAACCGGAATTCCGGCTGGTTTTATTGAAGAAAAATTTGTGAACCTTAAAGGTGAAATTATAGAAGGAGAGATAATAAGCATCCCCGTTCAATATCTGGGGCAAAAGGCTATTCAGGTGATAATCAGGGATGTGACAGATCGTAAGCGGGCAACTGAAGCATTAAAGGAAAGTGAAGACAAGTTCAGAACGCTGGCTGAATCATCGCCATACGCAATTATGATCTACCAGGATGATCGTTGGGTTTACACCAATCCTGCCGGTGAAAAGCTTTGTGGCTATTCGGCTGAAGAACTTTGCAGCATGTTTTTCTGGGAGATCGTTGCAGAGGATTATCAGGAAATGATCAGGGAACGTGGTAAACGCAGGCAGCAAGGACTTGAATCTACACCTTCCTATGAATTTAAAATACGTTCAAAAGATGGTAAGTATAAATGGGTTTATCTGAGTGGCAGCTCATTGCTCTATAGAGGCCGTCTGGCCGGAATTATTTCAGTAATTGATATTACAGAACGTAAACAAACTGAAGATGCCATTCATCGCGAAAGGATGTTGCTGCGCACCCTTATTGACAATCTGCCTGATACTATTTACTTTAAAGATGCTACAGCGCGTAAGATTGTGGCTAACCGTGCCGATTTAAATCTGTTTGGAATAAAAGAAGAATCAATGGCATTGGGTAAAACAGACGAGGAACTGTTGGGTGAAGAGATTGGTAAACGGGGTTATTTAGATGATTTACAGGTTTTGAATACAGGAATCTCACTTATAAACAGTGAGAACGATGTTATTGATGGAGAGGGAAAGCTTCGGTGGATGCTTACTTCTAAAATTCCATTAATTGACGAGGAGGGCAGGGTAAACGGATTGGTTGGTATCGGGCACGATATTACTGATCGCAGACATGCCGAAACAGTTCAGCAGGTGCTGTTTCAGATCTCAAATGCGGTGCTTACTACAAATGATCTTCAGCAACTGTTTGTGATTATCCGGGATCAGTTGGGTAAATTACTTGATACAACCAATTTCTACATTGCCTTTTATGATGAGAAAACGGGCATGTTGTCAACGCCTTATTTTACCGATGAGAAAGAAGAAGCTGATACCTGGCCTGCTGAAAAATCAGCGACCGGTTATGTAATTAATAATAAAAAATCGGTACTGGCTTATAAAGCAGATATTGAGCGCTTGGGAAGAGAAGGCGAAATTGATATTGTTGGTGAAATGTGTGAGATCTGGCTCGGAGTTCCATTAATGGTAGAAGGAAAGGCTATTGGCGCTATCGTTGTTCAGAGCTATGACAATCCTGATGAATATACCCATAAGGACCTGGAAATGCTGGAATTTGTTTCGCGGCAGATCAGCCTGTCGATCCAGAAAAAGAAAGCCGAACAGGACATCAGGCTGGCACTGGCTAAAGCCGAAGAAAGCGATCGGCTGAAAACGGCCTTTTTAAACAATATGTCGCATGAAATCAGAACACCGCTCAATGGAATTCTCGGCTTCACCAGTCTGCTTGATGATCCGGAAACAACACCTGAAGACCAGCAATATTTCTATCGCATAATCAATCAAAACGGCGAGCAATTATTGTCAATAATAAATGATATAATCAGTATCGCCACCATTGAAGCCGGGCAGGAACAGGTCAGGGAAGTTAAAACCGATGTTAATGATATGCTTGGAATATTATACGATCAGTTTAAACTTCAGAGTGCGGGTAAACAGTTGATACTTAATTATAAGACTTCTCTAAGCAGCAGTGGTGCTTTAATTATGACAGACGAAACCAAGCTCAGGCAGATTCTCGCTAACCTGATCGGAAATGCACTTAAATTTACCGAACAGGGAATGGTTGAATTTGGTTGCAACAAAGAAGGAAGCATGCTCGGATTTTACGTTAAAGACACGGGAATTGGTATTCCCCCTGATATGCATAAAGCCATCTTTGACAGATTTATGCAGGCAAGAATGAATCCCCGGAAAGACTATGGTGGTAATGGCCTTGGACTGGCTATTTCAAAGGCTTATGTTGATCTGTTGGGAGGCGATATATGGCTTAAATCAACTCCTGGAAAAGGAACCACATTTTATTTCACAATTCCCTATAATGCATTTGGCATTGTTGCTGAGGCTATAAAGCCAGAAACAGAGATACTTTCCGGGGTAACCGGGAAAGGAAAAACCTTGTTGATTGCTGAAGACGTATACGCTAATTATCAATTACTTGAGGTTATACTTAAAAAGCTGGATTATAGAATTATCCATGTTGAAAATGGAATTGAAGCGATTGATACAATCAGGCATATTCCGGAAATTGACCTGGTGCTGATGGACCTTAAAATGCCGGAAATGGATGGTTATCAGGCAACAGGTATTATTAAACAAATGCGACCTGAATTACCGGTAATAGCAGTGACAGCCTATGCATTGGGCGGTGATAAGGAAAAGGCCCTGAAAGCTGGTTGCGACGACTATATCTGTAAACCTGTCAAGGCAAATAATTTGATTGAGACAATCAATCGTTTTCTCAAACCAAAAGAAAACAATTGAGTTGAGCAAAATTCTTCTGAATAGAAAATGATCAGTGTTTTTCTCCGGATTGACTGGCTTGATTTATTTGTCGTGCTGGTTTTTAAGCCTTTTTATCCTCGATATAATGCTCACGTGTTTTAACAGGTTTTACACCTTCACGGGTCATGCGCATCTGAAGCACATCTACTAGCAGGGAAAAGGCCATGGAGAAATAAATATAACCTTTCGGAATCTCAATGCCAAAGCCTTCGCTCATCAGCGAGAACCCAATAAGTAAAAGGAAGGCAAGTGCGAGCATTTTAAAGGCAGGGTGAGTATTTACAAACTTGCTGATTGGCTCGGCTGCAAACATCATGATTCCCACCGAAATAATAACAGCGGCGAACATTATCCACAACTGACTGGCCATACCAACGGCTGTAATAATCGAATCCAATGAGAAAACCATATCCATGATCAGTATCTGAACAAGAATACTGGCAAAAGTGACCTTTTTAATTGTTTTGGATACATCGCCCTGCTCTCCTTCAACTTTGTGATAGATTTCAGAAGTGCTTTTAAATAGTAAAAACAATCCCCCGAGTATTAATATCAGGTCCTTGCCAGAGAATCCATGGCCAAAAAGACTGAAAAGTTCATTCCTGAGCTGCATAATAACAGAGAGGATTGACAGGAGTCCCAATCGTAGAAACATAGCCAGAATTAGGCCATAACGACGTGCCTTCTTTTGTTGTTCGGGTGGCAGTTTCCCTGAAAGAATTGACAGGAATACAATATTGTCAATACCGAGTACTATTTCGAGTAGTACAAGAGTAAGCAGGGAAACGGCGGCTTCAAAAACCATAAATACTTGATTTGAAAAATTAACTCAGGAGAAATTTGATACACAATGAATAGTGACAAATTTTATAAGCCGGCAAAGATACACCGTTCGCATGAGTTATTCAACGCGCTTTTACGGAAACTATAGGATTAAGTCCGAAGATTGAGTCCCATCCGAAAACTCCATTTTTGACA
>JAAXUD010000232.1 GCA_013336205.1 Lentimicrobium sp.
AGCATTGCGGATAGAATCTTCCTGCTGCAACCGCCGGTTGTTCTCGTCTGCTTTAGACTGGTCGGTGGGTGGCAGGGCTTGTTTTGCCGGCGGGGTCAACAGCAGGATTTCCGCCGGCAGATTATACCCGGGCCCGCTAAGTGTAAGCAACACCGAATCGGAAGAGGCACCAGGCGCGACTTTATAGCTGAACAACCCATCTTTCGAAGCCCACATCAGCAGGTCGCCGAATCCTGTGGTTGTTGAACAAATACCCCTTGCATCGGTAAACAGGGTGGCAATAGGATAGAATTCGGCGTAGTTGTATAGCGAATACTCAACCCTGGCTTTTTCAACCGGGTTACCCTCATTATCGATCACTTTAACCGGAAGCGTTTTTGTTTTTGTGTAATTATTCAAAAGATTAAGCCGGGTAAACATGTCGTTTTTCTCCAGAACCTCTTCGCTACCATGGTATTGTCCAAAGACGAATGTGTGCATCATCATGGCCCGTTTGGCAGGTTCGGCAAACCAACCCATATCGAGCGCAGGTTCGGGCTCACAGGCGCCCATAAAATACCATTTGCCATCGACCCAGACTTCAACCCAGGCGTGGTTATCGTCGGTATGCGCCCAGCGCGGGGTGTAAACCTGCCTTGCCGGAATACACACCGACCGCAACGCCGCCACCGTAAAAGTAGATTCTTCGCCACAGCGGCCAAAGGCTGTCCGCACTGAGGTGAGCGGACCAGAAGTACGTTCATCCGTCGATTTATAGTTTACTTTTTCATGACACCAATGATTCACTTCAAGCGCAGCCCGGGCCATATCCATTCCCTTTATGCGATCTTTCAACTCCCTATAGAAAACCTGACGGGCAGTGTCAGTATATTCGTTGTTTACCCGGTAGGGCAGCACAAAGTGAAGATACACATCTTCCGGAACAGTATTTCCCCAGCTGAACACAGACTTTGCTTCCAGTGAAGTGCGTACCTGGAGAAGATTATATTTCCCGTCATTCATGGCCAGGTCGCTCAGTGGCATAAAGGCATAAAGAAACTCCAACCCCTCAATTTCGGCTTTGGACAGTTCCTGGTTAAAAACGCCAAACAGGACCGAATCGCGGCCGGAAGCAAGCTCCTTTTGTTTGAGAAACTGCTCATGAACCAGGGTACGATAGTTCTTATCAGCAATCAGGTGCTTGTTTTTTGAAACCTGGCATCCGGTTAAAATGATAATAAACACTAAAATTGCCGGGAAGATATGTTTCATTTTGCTGTTTTTTAGTAAGCCCGAAATTAGGAAAGATTTGATTAAAAATAAGCTGTGCCTGCAAAAACTGACAATAAAGCAGAGCCCACCTGTCCGGGAACCCATAAAGTACAGCTATCCAATTCTTTATACCCTATCCTTCAAACTTAGCTGATTATATTTTTCAGCATTGACTTAAGCCCTGAATCCCTGGATTAAAAAAGCATTTGGATTAATGAGAAAAGCATTGGAACTTTGCATAACAGACAGAACGAACTTTTACTATATACACAATTCACCCGCTTGAACTATAAATTATCTCTCTTCACACTCCCGGGGTTCTTTTGGCTGCTCCTGATATTTATTCCGGTCATTTGTTCAGGCGGTAATGCGGGGACACCTCCCGGAAATTCAAACACCACAAAAGACGACAGCCTAAAACTGGCCATCGAACTGCACCGGCAGGGCGACTCCTTACTTGACCAGATGGGCTACAGGGCTGCGGAAAAATTATTCATCCGGGCCTATGCCATTGCCAGGCAACTGGACGAAAAGCGGTTGATGGGAAAACTCTCCAATAACCTGGCCGAATGTTACAGCATGACCGGGCGTTCTGCAAAAGCGGAAGCGACTTATAAGGATGCCGTTAAATTGTATGAAGCCTTGCACGACACCAATGCAATGGCGGTTATACTGATCAACCTGGGAGATGAATATGCAAAAACCGGGCGGACAGAACTGGCAGCCGAAACTGAACTCAAAGCCATCAGGCTGAAAGAAGCCGCCAATGACTTCCGAAAACTGGCATTTTATTATCAAAAACTCGGTGAGCTGTTTATTGACCGCGACAATGCCCGCTGGGAACAATACGCGATGAAAGCCCTTGAACTCTCGCGGACAGAAGAATACACGACCTTACGGGCAACCATCGCCATTTACAATGACCTGGGAGCCATCTGGCGCATCAAGGGCGATTTTGAGAAGGCAGCTGCTTACTATGATACCATGTATCGGATTTCCGCAGAAGCTGATTATCCCAAAGGAATAGCCACTGCAACCTCCGAAAGGGCTTTGATGCTTTATGACCTGGGCCGTTACCGGGAAGCCCTTCCAATGGCAGAAAAAGCCTATGAAATGGTTCTGGAAACAGACGACAATTATCAAATCGTCTATGATGCCTCACTCATTGCGCGGATCCTGATCAAACTTGGCCAGCACGGACGGGCTGTTGAATTGCTGAAAATGGTAATAGAACGCGCCCATATTGCCGGACTAATAGCAGAAGAACAGGCCGGCCATAAATACCTTTCCGAAGCTTACCGTGCTTCCGGTCGCTGGCAGGATGCACTGTTATCGCTGGAGCGTTACCACCAACTTAAAGATTCAATTGATGGGGTGGAAGTGCAAAATGCCCTGAACAATCTTCAGACACGTTTTGAAACCGAAAAAAAACAACAACTGATTGACCGGCTGAATGAAAAGAACCTTGCCCATGAGAAACGCAACCGCTTGTTTATTGGCCTCCTGCTTGTTTCAGTGCTTGTTCTTCTTTTACTCGTGCTGATAATCAGGCTTCGCAACCGCACTATCCGGCAAAACAAAGCGCTGCGGGCCAGAGATCAGGAGATACATAAGCTTGAAAGTGAGCATCTTACATTGAGTCTGGCTTATAAAACTCGGGAGCTTTCAACAGCTACCCTGCACCTGATCAATAAAAATGAGGTACTCAATGATCTGAAAAACAAACTTGAAGCCTCCGAACCCAACCAACCTGAACTCCGGCAGGTTATCCGGCAAATTGATCAGAATATTAATCTCGACAACGACTGGCAGAATTTCAGCCGCCATTTTGAGGAAGTCCATCCCGGCTTTTTCAGGAAACTGAAAGAAAAGTTCTCCTCGTTAACGCCCAACGAGGAACGTCTTTGCGCCTATCTGGCCATCAATCTTAATACGAAAGAGATTTCACAAATGCTGAATGTTACCACTGCCGCTGTTGATAAAAGCCGGAACCGCCTGCGCAGGAAGCTGGAAATATTGCCCGAAGTAAATCTGAATGAATTTCTAAAACAACTTTAAATCAATACTCCGTTAAGAATTTTTAAATCATTTTGAAATTATAAATCATTAAGAATCTATTTATTGCGTCATTGCGTCATTGCGTGATTCTGAAAATTACTGGAATTTTGTAACTTAATCCTGCATTTTTCTGTTTTTGGCTGTTTTCTTTCAATATTGAGGCATTGTCATAGCATTGTCATAGCCCAGAATTTGATTATATCAGCTTCTGCCCGCACCTTTGCCGGAAAATTACACCACAGTGTTTTCAATCCGTTTGGCTCATCAGCTATTGTCTTATTTCCTGATTACAATTTGCCTGTCCTCCTGCGGGCAACGAATTCCTGATAAAGGGCATCAGCTTCAGTCAGGTAATGTATTTGCCATGACTGAAGGACAGATAAGCATTGCCGGCCAGCAGACCAACATAGCGCGCAGTATGTGGCAAAGTAAGGATGGGCATATTGTGGTCAACTCAGCCCTTCGCAATTTTATAGGAGACTCAGTTGATGAAGCAACCACTATAAGGTACATCCGGGAATATTCTGATGGTGATTCAATTTTCAGCTACGACACAAGCGACAGCAGTGTTCTGGTAATTGCATTGTCAGATATTACAAATACAGAGATTTCAGGATTCCCCTATTCGGCTTTTTGGCTGATTAGCACTGGCTCTTATACTCATATAACGGATCAATCAGATACACTTACTATAGCAGGATATCACTGCAAAAGATTCAAATCGGGCGAAAGTTCTGTCTGGATGCATAAACAGCAGCCCATGGCATTTGAAACTACTTTAAGCCAATACATCCGTCAGGAAAAAGTGATAAAATACATTTCAGATACCCTGTTGCCCAATGACTTGTTTAAGCAACCGCCCGGGTTCAGAAAAATTGCACCAACAAATGACTGATTGGCTTATTATTTCATGATTTACAGCATTACTTCGGAAGAAAAAATCGATATATAATCTAACTAAAATTGAACCTCAATGAAAGTGACTTTAAAATTCCTGTTGGTGGCATTCCTGATGATGGCTTTTTGCATTGGCAACGCACAGATTGACCTGAACAAAGTAGTAAACAGAAGTGTAAAAAAAGCTGAACGCAATGTTGAAAACCGGGTGGAACGCCGGATTGACAATGGTGTTGATAAATCACTTGATGCCGTTGAAGATGGTATTGATGACACCGTAAGCGGAGATGACAAAGACAAGAAGAGTGACGGGGATAAAAAGTCGGACAATAAGAAGAATGACGAATCCGATGCAAAACCGGATGAAAACAATTCCGATAACGGCAAAAACTCAAAAGACACAGACAATCAGCCCACACCCCAGGAGCCGGAAAAGCAGGCTCCGGTGCTGACCTGGGCAAAATATGATTTTATTCCCGGGCCTGAGATCATTTTTGAGGACAGCCAGGAAGGTGAGCAAAATGGTGAATTCCCCTCGAAATGGGATTTGGTTCAAGGAAACTTTGAAAATGCCAGCTTCGATGGCAGTAATGTTATTTACCATATAAAATGTAATATGAATGGCGGTGGAGGAATTGTTCCAATGCTAAAGAACAGTAATGAAGACTATTTGCCTGAAGAATTTACCATCGAGTTCGATGCTTATTTTAATGAGGTTCACTACGGATATTATACGATTTATCTGGGTGATTATAAAAACCAATCAAAGTTGGATAAAACGTACCCACTTCGCGACAAATATATTCGGATTTATAAAAATAGTGTAAATGGCAATTCTATCGAGACAAACTATTACCCTGGATTTACCAGCAGTATGTCCGATAAAACGCCCAAATGGAGGCATGTTGCGATTTCGTTTAACAAAAGAGCGTTAAAAGTATATTTAGACGATGCCAGGGTGTTGAATATCCCCAATCTGGGATACAATCCTACCGGGTTTTCGATAGGGAAACAAAATGTTGAAGGGGAAAATACCGGTTATACCAAAAATTTCCGCATCGCCAAAGGAGCCGTTCCGCTTTACGATAAGTTTCTTACCGATGGCAAGTTTATTACGACCGGAATTAAATTCGATGTAAACAAGGCCACCATTAAACCTGAATCAATGGGAACCATCAATTACATTGTAAAAATG
>JAAXUD010000764.1 GCA_013336205.1 Lentimicrobium sp.
GCAGCACAGAGTCGCAAACAGGTTGCAGTTTATCTGAAATCAGGTGATGTGGTTTATGGCAGGATCATCGCTCACGATAGCCTTGGAAACTATCGTATTTCAAACGACTGTGGAATAACTCAATTGAGTCAGGCTGAAATTGATTACATCGGGAAAGACCGTTTTTCACGTCCTGATCTGAAGAAAAGCGGCTATTTCAATCAAAGTTCTATAGCGCTGTTGTTCGGGGAAGGTCAGGATGGGTTTCAGCCAATCCCTTCGCTCACCATGGTAAACGGCTGGCAGTGGAACCAAAAGATTTTCACCGGACTCGGTCTTGGCTATGAGCACTTCGACATTGGCGTGATACCTTTATTTGCTGAAGGAATGTATTTATTCGGCAATGAATCTTTTGCCCCGTTTCTTTCCTTCAGAATCGGCTATTCTTTTCCGCTTGGCGAACAGGAAACAAATGAATATTATGCAACAGTTTCAGAAACATATGGCGGAATTAACCTGAGTTCTGAAGCCGGCATCAGCATTGCGGTCGGATCAAAAAGCGCATTGCTGGTAAGTATCGGCTATCATCACCAGGAGCTTTCCTATAAGGAAACTACCAACATGTGGAATAACTATGATAAGACTGTATTTACCAATTATAACCGGATCTCTCTCAAGCTGGGCTTTGTTTTTCAGTAAAACACTATCTTTTTGGGGCATTCTTCAGGGACATGACATGTCGTGTCCCTACAGTCTTGTCCCTGCTGATAAATATCCCTTTTACAACTGAGGGACTGTTTTAAGATTCCATATCTTCCGGCACCACCGACATCACCGGTATTTCAGCAATGCGGATAAACTCCTGGGCATGGGTGCCAACAAAAAACCTTACGAGGGCAGATTCCTGTTGGGTCATAATGATTATCAGATCAATGTCTCCCTGTTGCCTTGCATATTCAAGAATGCACGGAACGGCAGTTTTGGCCCCCGTGGGGGTTTCAATCATTTTTGCGGTGCACGGAATACCAGCCTGCAGAATGGTGTTTTTTACCAATTCCAGTTGCTCACTGAGTTTTCCGGTTATTTCATCGCTATTTACTGACCACAGGGCGGATACAACCTTAATCTCAGCATGGTAGATGTTTGCCATTTTAATAGCCCAGGCAATTTTCTGCCGGGTAATTTTGGTCAGGTCCAAAGGGAGAAGTATGGTTTTGCAACCTTCATAAGGTTTACTCCCACCAATAGTGATTACCGGGCATTTTGACATTCTGATCACCCTGGAGGCATTTCTTCCGGCCATCGAATTATTGTCAGGATGCGAGGACTCGTTACTGCGGGTCCCCATAACAATAAAAGAAGACTGCAACTCATCGGCAACCTCTGTAATGGCCTGGTAAACCCTTCCCCTTTGCAGGCGGGCTTCGATATTAATTCCGCTTTTTAGCGACATTTTTGCCGCCGTTGCATCAAGCTGGTCAACAACTTTTTCTAAAAATTCCTCATCCTCTTCCGGCAAAAATACGGATGATATAAGCCCATGTATTTCATTAACATAAAGTATCGTTATACTGCAGTTTATTTGCCTGGCCAGAAGGATTGACCAATCAAGTGCCAGTTTAGCCTGTGAATTGAAATCATAAGGAACCAGAATATTGTTCATATCAGATTGTTAAATATTTACCTTTGCTGACTGTGGGTGATTATAAAACCCGAATATACTAAACAATTAAGAATGAATTATGTCACGAATAGGCGAATCTGAGTTAATTTTAAACCCCGACGGAAGTGTTTACCATCTTAAGTTAACACCCGCTGAGTTGGCCGGAAATATTATTGTTGTAGGTGATCCGGGCCGTGTTGCCAATGTTTCCAGGCATTTCGACCGTATTGAACTTATCCGGCAAAACAGGGAAATGCTGACCCATACAGGATATATAGGAAATAAAAGACTTACAGTTCTTTCCACAGGCATGGGCACCGACAATATTGATATTGTATTGAATGAACTTGACGCCCTTGTCAACATCGATCTTGAAAAAAGAGAAATCAAACCGGAACATACTTCACTGAATATTATCAGGCTTGG
>JAAXUD010000233.1 GCA_013336205.1 Lentimicrobium sp.
CCCAATTTGAGTTGTATTTATTTCCAAACTGATCAAATTGTTCTTTTGTGAGTCCATAATTTCTTTGCCCGTGTCTTTCCGGAGATCCTAATCCTGTAAATACGAGTTTATGTGATTTGTTAATCTCCTTACTTAATGTTAAAAACCATGACCAGGCATCAACACCGGTTGCATCAACATAACCGGGGCCGGTTGTTCTTGAACCAAGAAATGTAATTGCATAATTATTCTCCAGAACACCAGAAGAAAGACTAATTGTTGTTTTTTGGTTTCCATAATCAGAAACAGCAAAACGAATACTCCCTCCACGTTTTGCTTCAGTTGATTTTGTTATGATATTTATTGTCCCACCGACCGAATTCATGGCTACTCTTGATGCACCCAGGCCCCTTTGCACCTGAATGGTTTGAGTTGCATCGCTTAGTCCTGCCCAGTTAGACCAATAAACAAGTCCGTTTTCAACACTACTGACAGGCACCCCATTGAGAAGCAATGCAATATTTTCCTGTTGAAAACCCCTGATGCTGACCCTTGCATCACCAGTTCCACCTCCAAGTTTAGTTGCATAGACTCCTGGAACCATTTTCATTATTTCCGGATAATCCTGATTACCCATCTCCCGTTCAATGGTTGCAGTTTTTATTGTACTCACCGCAACTGGTGTTTCCCGTTCGCGGGCATACGGGGCAATTATGTTTACTTCCTCAAGTCCAACGATATCGGGTTGAAGCTCAATAAGAATGATTTCAGCCTTCCCGATTTCATTTAATTGCTTTTCTATTGATTTATAACCTAAATGGCTGACAGCTATTGTTTGATCTTCTGATGATAATGTAATTTTGAAAAAACCATGCTGATCGCTCGAAGTACCTGTATTGCCTGGTTTGATTTTAATAGCCGCTCCAACCAGGGGCTGTCCGCCGGTAATGTCTTTTACCTGTCCACGGATAGTAACCTGCGCATTAACAGACGAAAAAAATGTGGTTAAGAATAGGCCACAAACAATAATTCTTAAGATGCTTTTCATTTTCCCTGCAGTCTAACGTTATTACTAGTCTGCCGGAAATAAAAAGCCCCGGCAGAGAAATCTACGGGGCAGAATATCATAATGCACCAATTACAGAAGTGCAACTTCTGCATTGATCACATAAGGATTCTTCTTCCATCCAGACTTTACTGTCGGTACCGGAAATTAACCGGTTCAATCTTACAGCCTATATGGCTGTTTGAGTCGCGGACTTTACCGCCGGTCGGGAATTTCGCCCTGCCCTGAAGAAATCTATTTTGCAGCAAAATTATTTATTTAAACGGTTCTGCAAGATATTATCTTTAATAAATCCACATTGTAATGAACACCTTTTCTTTTTTGTTTAACAATCAGGAATTCCGGTATGGAATATATTTAATTCTCTGAATATGAAAATTTGTACAAAATGCTAACATTTCTAACCTTTCTGTTGTTATTAAGTCGAAACAGCAAAATGGTTACTGATATTCCAACGACAAATCTGTAAAATTATGGTAGCAAAAAACGAAAAATCCTCCACACGTAAAGAGCAAATCAAAAAAACAAAGCGTTTGGTTAAGGATGATTTGTCAGACAAAGTATTGGCAGTTGATGTTGATTTGCAGGAAAATAAGCGACTTATTTGCGTTGGTATCGGAGCATCCGCAGGAGGGCTTGAAGCGCTCGAGGTTTTTTTTAGAAATATGCCAGTTGACAGCGGAGTCTCTTTTATTGTGGTTCAGCACTTATCGCCGGATTACAAGAGCCTGATGAGTGAGTTACTTTCCCGCTATACCACCATGGAAATATACAGAGCTGAGGATGGTATTATTGTTGAGCCGAATTCCATCTATCTGATTCCGCCTAAGAAGAACATGACTATGTTTCATGGAAAACTTTTCCTGACGGAACAGGACAATAACAGGGGATTAAACCTTCCGATTGATATATTTTTAAGGTCACTGGCTCAGGATAAAGGCAAAGATTCAATCGGCATCATACTGTCAGGAACAGGGTCTGATGGTACGCTGGGTATCAGGGCTATTAAAGAAGCCGGAGGTATGGTAATGGTTCAGGATGACCAGAGTGCCAAATTTGATGGTATGCCCCGGAGTTCCATTGCCACTGGCCTGGTTGATTATATTCTTTCTCCGGATAAAATGCCGGAAGAACTCGTTAAGTATGTTAAACATCCCTACATAAATAAAACAGGACGTATTGATAATATCATTTCAAAGGATGAGGACATACTCGCTAAAATTCTTAAGATTGTCAGAGAAAAAGTAGGCGTGGATTTCTCCTACTACAAACCTGCAACAATCATCAGACGTCTTGAAAAACGTATAAGTATCAACCAGATTAGTAAAATAGAAAATTACATTTCTTACCTGGCTCAGTCGCCCAATGAGGCCAGAATTCTCTACAAGGAATTGCTTATTGGAGTTACCCAGTTTTTTCGCGATCAGGATTCATTTAATGTTCTGCGTGAAAAAGTAATCCCTGAAATTTTCAAGGGGAAAGAAGTGAACGGCCATATCAGAATCTGGAGTGTCGGTTGCTCAACAGGTGAAGAAGCCTATTCGCTGGCCATACTTTTCAGGGAATATATGGATGAAAATAAAATCGATCTGGATGTTAAGGTTTTTGCCACCGATCTTGATAGTGAATCCATAGAATATGCAAGTACTGGTATTTACCCGGAAAGTATAATCTCAGATGTGCTTCCGGAGCGTTTGAAGACATATTTTGTAAAACGCGAGAATAGCTACATTGTAAATGAACGCATTCGCCGGATGGTAATATTTGCATCACATAACATCCTGAAAGATCCTCCATTTACAAAACTTGACCTTATTGTCTGCCGCAATATGTTGATCTATCTTAATGCAGCTATGCAGCGCAGAATAATGGCCATGTTTTATTATGCACTGGTTCAAACAGGCAATTTGTTTTTAGGTAGCAGCGAAACGCTGGGTGATATAGCTGAAGGTTACTCAACCATCAGCTCTAAGTGGAAGATTTATCGGATTAAAGAGGGATACAGGCTGCCTGCTCAATATACTTTTCACAATACCATAACATCCTTGCGTGAAAATCGCTATAAAAACAGGCCGGAAAGTCCTTCAATAACAGTAAATGAAGGCTTTAGAGTAGAAAATATATATGAGGAGATTGTAGCAGGCTTTTTACCACCGGGCGTATTGCTTGACAGCAGATTTGACCTTATTCACGCATTTAAGGATGTTAATAAATTTTTGCGCATTCCACAGGGAAGAGCCAACCTGAATATCCTGAAAATGGTTCTTCCCGAAATCTCAGTTGTCTTGGGAAGTTTGTTGCACAAGGTTGCAAAAGAGAGAAAAGAACTCACATTCAGAGAAGTGCAACTCAATATGGGAGGAATGCTCACTTATATTGATATTGGTTGCAGGTACATTGAAGAGGGCCGTGGAAAAAACCTTTACTATCTGGTTACTTTTGTTGAAAAACAGGTTAACGAAACAGAAACTGTAAAAGTTGACAATTTCGATCTTAAGACGCACTATAATGAACGTTTTAGTGAACTGGAACGTGAGCTTCAGTTTACACGTGAAAACCTGCAGGCAACCATTGAAGAACTTGAAACCTCTAATGAAGAACTTCAGTCAACCAATGAAGAGTTAATTGCTTCCAATGAAGAGCTGCAATCAACCAATGAAGAGTTGCAGTCGGTGAATGAGGAGTTGTATACCGTGAATTCCGAATATCAGAATAAGATTGAAGAGCTTACCCAGCTTTCAAACGATATGAATAATCTGTTGAAGAATACGAATATCGGAACTCTATTTCTCGATAAGTTTCTTAGAATCAGAAGATATACCCCGGCCATTGTCAAAACCATTAACGTTATGGAAATGGATTTGGGCCGACCGGTATTTCATATCTCGCACAATTTAATTTACGATAGCTTTCAGCAGGATATAGAAAAGATTCTTCAGACCCTGGTTCCGCGTGAAGTTGAAGTTCAGGATAAACTTGGGAACTGGTACCTGCTTCGCATGCTGACTTACAGAACAGTTGAAAATGCTGTTGATGGTGTAGTTTTGACCTTAATAGATATTACAGAAAGAAAACGGCTTGAAGAACGCATAAGATCTGAAAGAGATCTTTTACTTCGTTCGCTCGATATCAGTCCGATAGGGCAGATAATTATTAACCTGGAAGGAATTATAAGTTATGCCAATAAGGCAATGGGTGAGCTACTCGGATTAAACACCATAGAATTTGTTGGTAAACACTTCGATTCAATAAAATGGATCAGCAGAGAAAGCAAAGGTTCTGCCATGCCTATTCTGCGAATGCCACTTCAGGAAATAATTGCAGACCCGGGTGATGGCTACCGTGGTTCGCTTAAATATAAATCGGAGGAAGGTTATGAAAAACTATTGAGCCTCAAAGGTGTGCCAATTTTTGATTTACAGGCCGAGTTAGCGGGCCTTGTTTTTATGTTTACTGATATTACCTCGGAATGCCAGAAAAAGAAATCAATAAAATAAAGATTTATGTCAGCAAGTGAAAAGAGCAGGAGTTTACGTGAGAAAGCCGAAAAAATGCTCAGGCAACGACAAATGCCTGGATTTCAGGCATATGATCCTATGAATATTGAACATTTAATCGAAGAACTTCAGATTTATCAGATTGAACTGGAAACTCAGAATGAGGAAATGCAGCGTGTTTATGCTGATCTTGAAACTTCAACCTCCAGGTATACCTCCTTATTTGATTTTGCACCCATCGGTTATCTTACTACCGATGATAGTGATTATATCAGGGAGATTAATTTAACCGGCGCTGAATTGCTGGGAATTGAGCGACATCTTATTATTGGTCAGCCTATTTCTAAATTTATTCATCCTGATTATCAGGATGCTTATTATTTTCATCTTCGTCATGTTCATGAAACTGACGAGAAGGTCACAACAGAGCTTTGTTTAAAGAATCAAAGACCCAATATTAGTCCTATTTTCCTTCAGTTTATCAGTTCACGTGATGATTCCGGAAAGGGCGTTAAATCTGCTTTTATTGACATCTCATTGCGAACAAAAGCCATAAATCAGCTGCAAGAAAATGAGAAAAAGATAAACAGTATTTTTCAGGCCTCACCTGCAGGAATCGGTGTTGTTGCAAATCGTGAAATCGTTATGGTAAACGATCGGATTTGCTCAATGTTAGGCTATGAACAAAGTGAACTTGTTGGCCAAAGCACGCGCATTCTTTACCCTGGTGAAGAAGAATTTAATAAGGTTGGGACTGAAAAGTATGCAATGCTTGAAAGAGAAGGAATTGGCTTAATGATGAGCCGGTTCAGGCACAAGGACGGAAACATATTGGATGTGCTGATCA